>CAZXHQ010000145.1:0-8259 GCA_964640145.1 uncultured Rhodothermales bacterium
CGCTCCGCGGAAGGCGCTCCCTGGCTTGGATCATTACGTGCCCCGGGTTGAAACCTGCGTCTCTGAAATGGTTTTGATACTGGGGTAAATCGTCCAGTCTAACGGTATACCATGCGCTATCTCCTTGCCGCCGCCATATTGAGTCTGCTGACGCTGTCCGTGCACGGCCAGGCGGCCGAATCGCCGTACCCCTCCTCTCCGCCAACGGTCTACGCGAACCCGTCCCTCGTCCAGTCCTACCAGGCCTCGATCCAGCCGCACGAACTCGCCGCCCAGCTTTTTCTGTTCTCCTCCGACTATTTGGAGGGGCGAGAGACGACGACGCGGGGTCAGAAGCTGGCGGCGGAGTACCTGGCCTCGCGGTACCGGGAGATCGGCCTGCAGCCGATGGGCGACGTTCATCCAAGGCACCCGTACGCCCCGGAGGCCTACTTCCAGCCCTTTACCGTGCACGGAAGCACCCTGCGTGAGGCGCGTCTCGCCGTGATCGCGCAGGACGACACGCTCGTAGAGAGCACGTTCTCTCGCAGCGTCCAGGACGACAAGAGCTATCTGTCCATAGGCAACATCGCCTCCATCGAAGGCTCGGTCGTCTTCGCCGGCTACGGCATCTCGGATGGTGCGCTCGGCTACGACGACTTCCTTGCCATGAAGGACAAGGACATCTCGCCGGCCGGAAAGTGGCTCCTGATCCTGCGTGACGAACCGCTGGCGAACGACACCACGAGCCTGTTCCCGACGCTCAACGGCCGGCCGTCCGTCTGGTCGCACAGCATCTATCAGAAGCTGCGCGCCGCCTATCGCAGCGGCGTTCCGAAGGGCCTTCTCGTGGTCGACGACGTGGGACCACGGTCGGCGGGCGACCTGAGGGCGGACGCCCGCCGCGCAGCCAGGGGGATGGACGCCGTCCGCAGCCTGTCGCTGAAAGCGTTCGACCGGCGCCTGCCTGTCTACATGGTCTCCTCCGAATTCGCGAATGTGATCCTGACGCCGTCCGGCCGCACGGTCGCTGAGATCAAGAAGAGTATCGATGAGGATCTCTTCCCGATCGTGCTCGAGCTGCCCGGCATCAAGGTAACCAGCCGCATCGAACGCGAAACCTTTTCGGCCGAGACGGAGAACGTTCTCGCCTTTCTCGAGGGGGCGGACCCGGAGCTGCGTGACGAGATCGTCGTGATCTCCTCCCATTACGATCACATCGGCGTCGATCCTACCGCCACCGGAGACGGCATCAACAACGGGGCGGACGACAACGGGTCCGGAACCGTCGCCATGCTCGAGATTGCCGAAGCCTTCGCCGAAGCCCGCCGTGACGGCTACGCGCCCCGGCGTTCCATCCTCTTCCTGCATACCTCCGCCGAGGAAAAAGGTCTGCTCGGTTCTCAGTACTATGCGGACGTCTTCGCGAAGGAAGACGAGGTGCTTTCCATCGAAAAGACGGTGGCCAATCTCAATATCGACATGATCGGCCGTCACGATCCGTCCTATCCGGGAGCCGACTCGAACTACGTCTACATCATCGGGTCGAATCTGATCTCCGAAGAGCTGCACGAGGCCACGCTGCGCGTCAACGAGCTCACCTCGACCGGTCTGGTGCTCGACGAGCGGTTCAACTACAGGGAGGATCCGAACCAGTTCTATGCGCGCTCGGACCACTGGAACTTCGGCAAGCCGCCGCACTACGTACCGTTCGTTTTCTTCTTCACCGGTACGCACGAAGACTATCACCGTCCCGGCGACGAAGCGCATAAGATCGACTACGAACGACTCGCTACGATCTCGCGTCTGATCTTTGCGACGGCGTGGCAGCTCGCCAATCAGGATACGCCGCCGACCGTTTCGGGAGATGGATTCAACTAGACGCGCTCCTGCATGCGAGAAAGAGTACGCGAACTGAACGACGACGTCTTTGAGGATATCGTCCGGCTTCGCCGCACCATCCACGAGAACCCCGAACTCGCCTTCGAAGAGCGGAAAACCGCGCGGATCGTCGCCGACACGCTGAAGCCGCTCGGATTTATCGTAAAAGAGGGCGTGGCCCGGACGGGTGTGGTGGCCACGCTCGACGGGGGCCGGCCCGGACCGACGGTAGCGCTTCGGGCCGACATGGACGCACTTCCGATTCAGGAGGAAACCCATCTTGCCTTCGCCTCCCGAAACGCGGGAAAAATGCACGCCTGCGGCCACGATGCCCACACCTCATCCCTGCTGGGTACCGCCATGATTCTCAGCGACATCCGCCGGGAACTCCGCGGCACGATCCGGCTGATCTTCCAGCCCAGCGAGGAGCGTCTACCGGGCGGCGCCAGGTCGATGATCGAGGAGGGCGTCCTCGGCGATACGAACGGGACCCGACCGAGCGCCATTTTCGGCCAGCACGTGCAGCCCGACATGCCGACCGGCAAGATCGGCGTGCGCAGCGGCATGTACATGGCCTCTACCGACGAGATTTACGTCACGGTAAGCGGGACGGGCGGGCACGCGGCCGCTCCCCATCAGCTCGAAACGGATCCTACCCTTGCCGCCGCGCACGTACTCGTCGCCCTGCAGTCGGTGATCAGCCGGCACTGTCCGCCGGACGTTCCGAGCGTACTGACCATCGGCCGGCTTGTCGCCGATGGGGCCACGAACGTCATACCGGAGAAGGCTCGCCTCGAAGGCACCTTTCGGTCGATGGACGAAGACTGGCGCTTCCAGGCCCACGAGCACATCCGGCGCGTCGCCGATCACACGGCGAAGGCTCTGGGCGCGGACGCGGAGATCGAGATCGTCATCGGCTATCCCGCACTCTACAACCACCCCAACACCACCGACTTCGTCCGCTCGGCCGCCGTGGAATACGTCGGCGCAGGCAACGTCGTCGATCTGGATCGATGGTACGCTTCGGAAGACTTCGCGTGGTACCTGCGCGAAGTGCCGGGCACGTTCTACCGCATCGGTACACGCAACGAGGAGAAAGGCATCGTGCACGGCCTCCACACGCCTCGCTTCACGATTGATGAGGAGGCGCTCCGTACGTCGCCGGGATTCATGGCCTACGTCGTCTGGAAGTATCTCGCGCAGCAGGCCACATGATTCGCCTTGCCATCCTGCTCTCCGCACTTGCACTCACAGGCTGCGCCTCCACGCTCGAGATCGAGACCTCTCCGCCGAAGCCTCGGGCGAACGCGCCGGAGGACACCGCCGCAGCGGCGCGCGAGGCGCCGCTCGAGGTCGTCATGGTGCAGGGCGAAACGCCGCTGCCGGACGCCGTATCCCGGCTTCGCTTTCGCGTTACGGAGATCCGGCTCCATCGAGAGGGGGGACCGTGGGTCCGGCTGCCGTCCGACGCCGGTCCGACCGAATTCGTTACCGGCGGCCGGGGGGCGCCGCGCACGCTGCTGGATGCCCGCGTGGCGCCGGCGACCTATGATTCGCTGACGATCGCCTTCGACGACGTATTCGTGCACTTCGGACCCAACGCCGGAGCCCCGCTGACCACGGCGAACGAGGCCCCGCAGCAGTTGGCCCTGGCACTCGACCCTGCACTGGGCACCAGAACGACCGTCGTTCTGAAGATGGAGCCGGCGGCCTCCCTTACCCGCTCTCCGGACTGCCGCTGGTTCTTCGTGCCCATTCTACGGACCGACGTGACCAGCCGGACGATCACCCCTGCAGAATCCTCCCGCTAGCGGCCGTTGACGGCGGGTGCGCCGACGAGTCGATCGTCGATCTGAATGCGCCGGTCAGTACGCCGCGGGCGCATTTACGGCTTCGACGCGTGAGATCTGGGGTACCGCTCGCTTGAGCGCCTGCTCGATGCCGGCCCTGAGCGTCATCGTACTCATCGGGCACGATCCGCACGCTCCGAGCAGCTCCAGTTCGACGACCAGGTCCGGCGTGACATTCAACAGTCGTACGCTGCCGCCGTCAGCCATGAGATATGGACGGATCATGTCGAGAGATTCCTCGATCCGGCGACGCAGCTCTTCGTCCGCGCCCGGATCAAACGCCTCCCTCCTGGCACTGTCGTTCTTCTCTGGCATGACGTGGGGAAAACCGGCTCGCGATCTGGGATTCTAATGATACCAACGCCGCAAACGACGAAAAGGTCACAGGGATCCGCACACGTCCGGCCGAAGCACGCGGCCCGACCTACTTGTGCAAAATTTCGACTTTCTGCGTGGCCTCCTGCTCCGCATTGCGGATCGTGACCTGTTTCACCACGGCGTCGGCCATCTCCGCGAACGCCTTTGCCGAGCGGCTTTCCGGCTCGCTGACGACCATCGGCGATCCTTCGTCGCTGGTTTCTCTCAGGCGCTGCTCGATGGGCACTTCAGCCAGGAAGGGCACGCCGAGCTCCTCGCTGAGCCGCCGGGCACCTTCGCGGCCGAAGAGGTAATACTTCTTTTCCGGCAGCTCCGGCGGCGTGAAGTAGGCCATGTTCTCTACGATGCCCAGCACCGGGACATTTACGTTTTCGAACATCGAGACGCCCTTCCGGGCGTCCGCTAAGGCCACCTGCTGCGGCGTCGAGACGACGACCGCGCCGGTCAGAGAGACGGTCTGTACGATGGTCAGCTGGATGTCTCCCGTTCCAGGCGGCAGATCGAGAACGAGGTAGTCCAGCTCGCCCCACTCGCACTCGCCCAGGAACTGCCGCACGGCATTCGATACCATGGGACCACGCCAGATGACGGCCTTCGACGGATCGACCATCATGCCCATCGAAAGCAGCTTCACGCCGTGGCGCTCCAGCGGCACGATCTTCTTGCGATCGTTCACCCGCGGCTTCTCGTTCCCCACGCCGAACATCGTCGGAATGGAGGGGCCGTAGATGTCGGTGTCGACGAGGCCGACGTCGAGCCCTTTCGCTCGGAGCGCCACCGCCAGATTGGCCGCCACGGTGCTTTTCCCCACGCCCCCCTTCCCCGAGGCGACCGCGATGAAGTTGATGACGCCCTCCGGCTGGGCGTCCCCGGCGTCGTCGCTCATCTCGAGAGAGATCATTTCGTGATCGACGTCGACGTGCACCTCGGCGTCCTCCCCGGCTTCCTCGCGTATCGCTTCACGGCACAGCGACGCGACGCTGTCGGCAAACGACGCCGGGGAATCCTTCAACAACACCGTGAAGGACACCCGGTCGCCATCGATCGTAAGGCCCTTGACCATGTTCATACGCAGAAGGTCCTTGTCGCGGACGGGTTCGACCACCTTCGAGAGCGCGCGATAGATGTGGTCCTTCGAAACAGCCATAATAACGGAGGAGACAGGGAGTGGGGATCGCGTGGTTACGACAGAGGGTGTATCGGATTGTTCCTCTCGGATCAGATGCCCTCGTATTCCAGCGCACCGGCCCACCACTCGCCTTCCACGCGTTCGCCGCGCAGCACGAAACCGTGCGGCCCGGCCATCTCGAGGAGACGGCGGCGATCCTTTTCCAGGATGCCGGACACCACCAGGCGGCCGCCTCGCCGCAGCCGGATGGCGAACTCAGCCAGGAGCCCGATGGCGACATTCAAATTGATGTTCGCCAGCACGACGTCGTAGGCGTCGCCCGGCACCGCATCGATGGCCCCGTCGATGACGGAAACCCGCTCCTGCACGGCGTTGAGATATACGTTTTCGACCGCATTCCGCTGCGACCACGGGTCGATGTCGAAGGCGTCCGCTGCAGATGCACCCAGCTTCACGGCCGCAATGGCCAGAATGCCCGTACCCGTGCCGGCGTCGAGGACCCGGTCGCCCCGCTCGACCTGCTCCGGCAGCAGCCGCAGCATCAACCGCGTCGACTCGTGATAACCGGTACCGAAGCTCATCTTCGGATCGATTTCCAGCAGGATAAGCTCGCCGATGTCGCTCGGCGCCTGGTGCCACGTCGGTTTGATGAGGAAGGGCTCGACGACGACGGGACCGATCGTCTCTTCCCACTGCTGATTCCAGTTTTCGTCACCGACCACGCGCTCGGTCATCGACGTCTCGAGAGCGTTGGCGTGCAGCCAGCTCTCGATCCGTTCGCGCTTTACGTCGTCCCACCGGTTCGACGGGACGTAGGCCACGAGATAATCGTCCTCCATCTCGAAGGCCTCGAAGTCCAGGTCGGACAGCTCGGCGACCAGGAATTCCTGGTAGGGATCGGGGACGTAAATCTTGAGGGCGACGGTGGACACGAATGGACCGAGGCAGCCGAGCGTGCGCGTACAGGGTAGGACGAGCCCTTCTTGTTGGACGCGCTACGGCGCCTGGGGCTCCGACCGAACGATCTGCAGGCCCCACGCCTCGGGATCTCGCGGCGCCTGCTCGCCGAAATCACCGTAAGCGCGCGAGAAGTCCGTCTTGAAATGGGCGACGTATTCGCCGGGCTCGAGCTGAAGTGTGCCGTCGAACCGTCGATAGCTGTCGTTGCCTCCGGCGGGTACGGTGTTCTGCCAGTCCATCTGCCAGACAATCTCGCCGCTCTCGGCCTTCTCGATCCATCCGTAATCATAGGGAGCGGACAGCGAAATCTCGCCGAGCGCTCTCACTTGAAGACGCTCCGGACTTTCCAGCGTGAACGTCTTCGACACGCGCTGCTCGTTGCCCAGCCGCGTGAGGTCGACGAGCGTCTCTCCGGGCAGCGGAGCCGCGCCGCGGTCCGAGCCGGGAGGCGGCGGTTCGACGTCGGCACGCGGCGCCTCGCCAAGATCCTCGCGGCTCCTTCCAACAATCTCCACGACGCTCGAGTCGATCTGCTCGTCTACGGGGAAAAGGGTGACGCCCCAGCGCTCGGGGTGGTGCGGTCGTTCGTGGCGCCAGGCGTCGTAGGCATGGGAATCGTCGGTTTCGTAGGTCAGCGTATAGGTGCTCGGCTCCAGGGTCAGGAACGACAGCTCCCTCCGGTTGGAGTGCCCGCCGGCCGGCCGCGAGCGCTCGGCGGTCATCTCCCATACCATGGACTGGGTGTCGTTGTCCCGGATCCATCCGTAATCGAACCGACCGCTTTCGCCCAGCTCGCCGAGCGCGTAGACCGCGATCTGCACGGGCTCGTGCACCATGAACTGAACCGATCGCCGCTCGTCGTCTCCTACCCGGTCGATCTGAATGATGGGCGTGCGGCTCGACCATGGATCGAAGCTCCGGACGGCCTCCCCGTCCTCGACGGAGAGCGTGATGCCCCAACCGGCCGGATCGAACGGCGGATTTGCCTCCCAGTCGCCGAAGTGGTGCCGGGCGTCCGTCTCGAATACGGCCCGGTACATCCCGCCGGGAAGCCGAATCGCGCCGTCATAGAGGCGATTAACCTCCCAGCCGCCGGCCGGCTCGGTGTTCTCCCTCATCATCTCCCATACTCGCTCTCCGCTGACCGCGTCATCGATCCAGCCGTAGTCCGTCGGGCGCCGATCGATCTCCCCCACGGCATAAATTTCCAGCTCGACCGGCTCGGTGGCGTGGAATACGTACTCGGCGGTCGCACGGCCCTTCATCGGGGCCGTGCTCCATAGAAGGCCCTCACCGCCGGGCGACAGCGCCTCGTCGGCCTCCGATTCCAGCCGGTCCAGGCGACCCATCGCGGAATTCGCGCTGCGAACCACCAGCTTCCACGCGTCCGCATCACCTTGCCAGGCCTCCTTCTCGCCCAGAAGCCGATCGAGGAAGGAAATGCCGAACCGGCGGCCGACTCGGTTGCCGTAGGATGCGTAGTACACGTCATACGCGCCCGGGTCCAGGTCGATGGTGTCTCGCACGAGGGCGAGGGTCTCTTTTTCGCGGCGCACGGAGGATGGGTCCATCTTCCACACGACGTCGCGGTCTGCTCTACGCAGAATCCACCCGTATGCGGCCAATTCGGATGAGCGCGGCTCGAACGACCCGGCGGCATCGATGGTGATGCGGCCGGGGCCATCTGCCGCCATAGACCGGCGGAGGATCTGCTCCGGTTCGATGCGGGCGTGTACGATCAGCCCGTCGGGTGGCGGGGGCCCCTCGATGACGCGATATGCGAGCAGGAGCGTTACCCCTGCCAGCAGCAGGAGCTCCAGCCGAACTATCTGTGATCTATTCATGGAGCAAAAGGCGAATCGACATGCGGAGTCGTGTACGCAGCCCACCCCTGGAAGTTACCCGCGCGCCGTGATATCCGGCAGCCCCCGAGGATTCGGACGCCTTCGGGCGCCGGACGGTCCTGTAACATATCCCTGCCTTCTCAGTAGTATAGCAGACAAAATTCCGGACGGCCTGGAAGGGCGGTTTTCCGTCCATCGCCCTTCGGGCTCGTGTCTCGTCGGCGCGCCTGGCGGAGCA
>CAZXHQ010000146.1:0-8206 GCA_964640145.1 uncultured Rhodothermales bacterium
AGATCGAGATGGACGGATCGCTGACGATGGACGGCGATACGGGCTACCGGGCTGACCGGCGGATTCGCGATAGGCGCGAGGTCTGGCGGCGCACCCGCGAGATGCGCGAATCCATCGACAAGGAGCTCTTGAAGCGAGACATGCGCGCACCGGTCGACCTGGCAGGCGTCTCCATCGACTTCGTGAGCAATCCCGACCTGCTGACGTTCAACGAGTCCATCCCGTCCACCGCCGCGTCCAAATCGGCCGTTTCCCGCGCCCTGGTACAGCCTGCCGCGTGACATGAAGGTGTTGATCCTCGATCCCACCGGTCCGGCGCCCTATCGAGACACGACGCTGGAGGAGCGGGCCCTCGGCGGTACGGAAGGAACGATCATTCGCGTCGCAGAGGCGCTGGCGCTGGAGCACGAGGTGACCGTCGGCCAGTGCGTGCGTACGGACAGCGTTCGGAGCGGCCGGGGGGTGCGCTACGTTCCATTCCCGCGCAAGAGCGTCGAACCGATCGTTGACGAGCCGGACGTCGTCATCCTCGTCCGCGCCTACAAACTGCTCAAACGGGTGCGACGAACCTATCCTCGGAGCCGACTCATTCTCTGGCTGCACTGCTTTCCGGGCAAGTCTCGGAAGGATCTGAACGCCGAGGCCGTCGAGAATGAAGCCACCATCGTGACGGTCTCGCAGACGCACCGCGACCGTGTGCTCGACTTTATCGACACCTATCGCGAACGTCCGACCGTCTACAGCCCCGCGGTGCGGACGCCGGTGCGGTACATCTTCAATCCCATCGCCGACGAGCTGCAGCCTGATGGCACGGCCGTAGATCCCAACAAGCTCGTCTTCTTCAGCTCGCCGCACAAAGGCCTCGAACAGGTCCTGCACGCGCTCGAAACCGTCCGCCGACGTCGGCCGGAGACGCGCCTCTGCATCGCCAACCCGGGCTATCTCGCCCTTGCAGACGATCTGACCGTGGACGGCGTCGAGGTCCTCGGTTCGCTACCTCATGCCGAGGTGCTCCGGCACGTCCGCGAGGCGTACTGCGTCTTCTACCCTCAGTACCGCTTCGAAGAAACGTTCGGACTCATTTTCGCCGAAGCCAACGCGGTCGGAACGCCGGTCCTCGCCCACCCGACCGGGTCCGCTCGGGAGGTGCTGCGCGACGACCGGCAGCTGGTCGATGCGCGCGACACAAGCTGCGTCGCGGAGCGCCTCCTGAGCTGGGATCGCAACGGACGTCCCGAGGTCGGCGCGAATCCGGACTTCCGGCTTTCCGTCGTCGCTTCGAGGTGGCGTACGCTCTTCGAAGAAACCGAGCCGCCGAGCGACGGGGACCACGAAGAACAGCTCTCTGCGGCCGCTTGACGATGATCGAACCGTCTTCGCGCTCTCCAGGCACCCACGTGACAAACATGGCGTCGCACCACGTGATCACGGAAACCGCCGGAGCGTAGCGCCGTGCGAACGGATGACGTCGGCGTAGAAGGACGCGCTCCGTTTCATCGTCCGCTCTTGCGTGTCGAAGTTGACGTGCACGATTCCGAAGCGCTTTGAGAAACCGAGCTCCCACTCGAAATTGTCGAGGAGCGACCAGGCGAAGTATCCTCGGAGACGAACGCCGCTGTCGACGGCGCGCTTCGCCGCCCGGAGATGATCCCAGTAATAGCGCACCCGGAGGGTGTCTTTCACCCGGAGGCCGCCGTCCGCATGCGCCGGCCCGTAGAAGGCGGCTCCGTTCTCCGTGATGTACAGGGGAGTGTGGCCGTACCGGCGGTCGATCCACAGGAGGATGTCGTACAATCCGTCCGCATACACCTCCCATCCCATCTCCGTATAGACCTGCTCCGACTGCTCGACGCGGTGGAGGCGGAGGGGAGCCGCCTCGGGCTCGTGGCGCACGACGCCGCGCGTATAGTAGTTCACACCGATGAAGTCGACCGGCTCCTGCAGGGCGTCCATGTCCGTCTCGGACAGGTCGGGCCATGCTTCGCCGAAGACCGCCTTCACCTCGTCGGGATACGTTCCCAGAAAGACGGGGTCGAGGAAGAAGCGGTTGGTGTACGCGTGCGCACGCTCCCGCGCCGCCTCGTCTTCGCGCGACGCCGACGCCGCGTACTTGGGCTCGAGATTTACCACCAGTCCGATCTCGCCACTCCCGACGCGGCGATAACGTCGGACGGCTTCGGCGTGCGCGCGAAGCAAGTTGTGAGCGACAATAGGCCCCTCGAACAGATTGCGATGGCCCGGCGCATGGTTGCCGTTGACGTAGCCCGCCTCCATCACCACCCACGGCTCGTTGAGCGTACTCCAGAGGTCCACTCGATCATCGTACGCTTCGAATACCACCGACGCATAGTCCGCAAACCACCCTGCGATCTCACGATTGAGCCAACCGCCGCGGTCATAGAGCGCGGCCGGAAGGTCCCAGTGATACAGCGTCACGCACGGCTGGATGTCGTGCCGCAGCAGCGTATCGATGAGGCGGTCGTAGAAGTCGAGGCCCGCCTCGTTGACGCGGCCGGTTCCTCCGGGAAGGATCCGGCCCCATGCGATACTGAAGCGGTAGGACTGGAGGTCCAGATCCCTCATGAGACGGACGTCGTCCTCGTATCGGCGGTAATGATCGCACGCGACGTCGCCCGTATCGCCGTCTACGACAAGGCCGGGCGTGTGCGCGAATCGATGCCAGATGCTCGGTCCGGCGCCGTCCGCCAGCGGGGAGCCTTCGATCTGATACGCGGAGGTGGCCGCACCCCAGAGAAAGTCGTCCGGAAAACGTCCACTCATGGCAATCACTGCAACAGAATCATGATACAGAAACCGGACTGCTCGGCGGGTGCCTCCTCCGTCGGCCGCCCTCCAGGCCGGCGAACCGCCCGCCTCTCCGTTCGGACCGCCCGGTCCTCTCAGTTCGGCCCACCCGACACGGACCGCTCGCGGTGCTCCGGAAGGCGGTCCCAGCGCTCCAGCAGGGACTCCAGACGGCCGAAGGACGCCTTCCTCGTACCGTCGACCTCAATGAGCCCGCCGCCGTCGATGAACGTGCGGAAGTCGGCAAAGTCGTACCAGGAGATATTGTGAATGTACGGCTTGCTGTAGAGGACCGTGTAGAGCTGCTCGAGCCAGTCGGCCTGCACCTCTTCGTCCCACGGCCGGTGCCAGTCGTACATCGGTCCTCCACCGGGAAGGGACGGGGCGCCCACCTCGGTAAGGTATACCGGCTTGCCGAACTCCGCGAACCGCTCGACCATCCGGACGATGGCGGACAGGTCCCGGCCCGGAAAATACATCTGCACGCCCGTGACCTCGAACGGGACCTCGGCCTCGACGAGGTCGGCCATGAACCGGCGCGGGGAACGGAGCGGACGATCGGCCGGACCGGCCGCCGTGCCGGCCTGCGCCACGTATTCGGCGAACGGACAGCAGTTGTTGATGAGCCTCGAAACGCCCGGGTTCACCTCGCGCGTCGTCTCGCAGGCCAGGCGCGTAATCTCGTTGATCTGGTCCGGCGTGTGGCCGAACTCGTTGGCCCAGTCGTGGTACTCGTTCACCACCTCCCAGTGAAGGACGTCGTTCCCGTAGTGGCCGACGAGGGCTTCCGTGTGGCGGACGACGTAGTCCATGAGCTGCGCGTAGTCCTTCTCCCGCAGCCAGTCGGGCATCACCCAGGGATGAAACCAGAAGAGCGGGCGTCCTTCGACCGTAATGTCGTGCTCCTTGCACCATCCCAAGATCTCGTCCTTGATGCCCCATCGGTGCTGCCCTTCGTAGGGCTCGAAAACGGGATACCAGGTGTCGTAGACGTAGTGGGTGATCGTGGCATAGTTGAAGAGCTCCACGAAACGGTCGACCATGGCGACGGACTTCGCCCAGATGTACTGCCGTGTTTCGCATCCGAAGTGGAAGGGTCCGCCGCGCGGCGTCTGCAGGTCGGAGCGCGCCTTATCGAGCTCGATCCGCTCTCCGGCCCACAGGCCGTGATTCAGCGACCGGTTAGCGAGCTCCCCGCGCCGCCGGCCGCTAGCGTTTCGGGCATCGATCAGCAGCTCCTGTGCGAGCGCGTGAAGCTGCCGCGTCTCGGTATCGAGCACGTCCGATCCGTAGCGCCGTAGGCGCTCGAGATTCTGCGCCACCTTCGTCCGGGCAAACTCCAGATTCAGATTGACCTCCGCGTCGCCGACCAGGTCGTCCGTGTCGAAATATTGCCCGCCGTTGTCGGCCTCCAGCCAGACGTGGCCGAAGCCCTCGACGAACCACCTCGCATTGACGGCAAACGGCCGGTCTACGGAGGCCGGCACGGAGATGCCGGCCGACGTAACCTCGACCGGCGACTCGAAGGCGTCGCCCCGCTCGTCCGTCAGGTAGGCCCAATCGACCGACCCCTGCAGGGGATGTGGATACGGCCGCAGGGTCAGGTCGCCTTGCGTGCGGACGAACAGGCTCGGTGCGGCCGCAAGCGCCGCCGCGCCCGCCATGCCTCTTTTTAGCAGCTCTCTGCGATTCATCGCTGTCATCGAAACGGATTCATGGGACATTCGAGCGCGGCTTCGATACGCGGCCCTCGCGCTCGTCCAGCATCCACAGCAGCACGTACGGACCCATCATCACCCCAAAGGAGATCGCGAAGAGGAGGCTGAAGGCGTCGGGGGGCGCCATGGAGGCGAGGATGCGCTCGACGGACCAACCCGCTATAATGCCGAGAGCGGCGCCCAGGACGGTACGCAGCGCAAAAAGGCAGTACGGTCGACCGCGACTCGAAGCTTTGCCCGCAGGTGAAGACGGCCCCGTCGAAGACGTTCAGGACGAAGTTGCGGCGAACCGCCCGCTCCTCATGCTGCGCGATGGGCTCAGCCACGGTAGACGCGCACCTCCCGCGGCTCGAGTCTGAGCGAGAACTGTGCGGCGCCGCCCGCCGCCGCCGGCTCCAGATGCGGCTTTCCGAACAGCTCGCGGAGCGGTCCCCATCGGCCCTCCACGCGCACGGTGACCTCGGTCGACTCGGTCGTCAGATTCTGCAGTATGAGCATCCGCTCCTCGGTCGTCGAGAGCGTGTCTACGCGCACGCGCCCCGTCACGTGCGGCCGGTCCGGATCGGCCGCCGCCTCGACGAGCGCCGCGATCAATCGACCGTTGGCCGGATCGCCGAGGCGCTGATAGGCCAGGCCCACGTACGATCCGATCAGGATCGCCTTGCCGCTGCCGTACGACGCTTGCGTAAGAGCCGGACGGCCGTCCGCATACCGCGCCAGCACCTCCGCGCCCTCGACCGCGTACGACTCCTTCACCATGGAGCCGTAGATCTTCGTGCCGCCCGCCACGTCGCCGACGTCCCGCTCGAGCACCATCTCCACGCGACCGATGCCGCCGCCCACCTCCGCAGTCCGCGCCGCGACGAAGCCTCGCGACTCGGTCACGCCGGGCCTCAGATCGATTCGCGCCTGCTGCCGCACCACACCCTGCACGAAGAGATAGTGGTCCTCGCTCGCCGGCTCGGCGCCGGCCTGCCGCACCTGGAAGACCTCGTGCAGGCCGTAGCCGGGTATGGTCGTGTTGTGCCGTCCTTCGTCGCGATTCCATCCACCCAGATATGCCTCCCCGATCAGAACGCCGCCGGACGCGACCCACGCCTTCAGCGCCTCCGCCGTCTCCTCGGTAAGCAGATAGGTGAAGGGAGCGACGACGACCTTGTAGTCGAGCAGATGTCCGCGCGAAATGTCCTTCGGATGAAGGAAGTCGATCCGGTGGCTGTGTTCGTAGAGCGCCCTGTGCATGCCGAGCATCGAGTCCGTGGCCGTCTTTTCATTGCCCGTCGCCGCCCAGACGAAGATCTGATTCTCGGGTTGATAGAGAACGGCGATATCGGCCTTCGGCGGCTCGGCCTCGAACAGGAAGTCCTTCTCGGACTGAAGCACCTCACCGCATTCGGCAAACGCCTCCAGCCACGGCGTGCTCGAGCCGTCGAGATGCGCCAGCCCCCACGCCGGCGCCTCCCGCCCCAGCATCTCCGGCCGGTACTGCCAGAAGATGAAGCCCTTCAGGTTGGCCGCGATCCCCGTAAAGGTGTGCCGCCTGACGTCGTCCGCGTCGATCTCCTCGTGCAGGTCGAGCGTGTAGCCCCGCAACATGAGCATCTCGGCCGAGATCACGGGCTTGCCGCGCGAGCACGACCGCAGAATGTCGTGCATCATGGGGTCGTCCATCTGCGTGAAGCCGTGCAGGTCGCCGTATTCGGCCACGTTCCACGGGTCGTTCGCCGTCGAGGTGATCGGAAAGCCCTGGATGAATACGTGGTGGCACATCTGAGGATGCCGGCCGCCGTCGACCTCCTTGCAGACCTCGTAGCGCCGGCGCACGTTCTCGCCGAGGACGTCCACGAAGAACATCCGCCAGTCGATGACGTCGTTGAACGTGTTGCGGGTCTTCGGCAGCTCGGCCTCCTCGAAGCTCGCATAGTTCCGGTTCCAGGAGCGGTTGAGCGCGTCGATGCCGTCGTAGCGCCGCGCGAGCCACTCCTTGAATGCGGCGTGGCACAGGCGGCAATGACACAGCATGTCCCCCATCCTGGAGGCATCGTCGGCCCAGCGACGCATCTCGGACATGGACTGCGTCAGCTCGGGCTCGCTGCCGAAGTTCCAGATCTCCAGGGCCGGGTGATTGCTGTAGCGCTCGAACGTGGCGCGCAGAAAGCGCATCATGTGATCGACGGCCTCCTGGTGGTTCAGGCACAGGCCGAGCCCGCCGATCTGCCGGTGCGGCTGGGTCTGCGGGCCGATGCGGCGGCCGTCGAGCGTGAGCATCGATGCGTCGGGGTACTTCTCGTAAATCCACGCCGGCGCGACGTCCACGATCGTGTTGAGGATGACCTTGAAGCGGTATTTCTCCGAGCGGTCCATCAGGCCGTCGATGTCCTCGAAATAGAAGCGGTCCTCCTCCGGGTGATTCCAGCGCCACTGCACCCAGTACTTGATCGAGTTGAAGCCCAGCTCCGACATCGCCTTCAGGTCGCGCTCCCAGTCGGCCTCCGGCGGCGAGGGGGCGCGGTAGTACTGGCTGCCAAAGGGAAAATAGCTGCCGCTCAGGAGGTCACGCATGGAATGTTCGTTGCAGAGTTAGTTCGCTGTGCTCGTTTACCACGCAGCCGCCGCTCGCGGGGCAGGCCGTAGTTTCGCCTCGCTACAGGCCCCGTTCTGCGTGAGGGACCTGTCGGAAGAGTCGTTCGCCCTCATCGTACGAACCGGTCGAGGTGTCGGCGCCCGATCCGAAGGCCTTCCTTGACCTTCTCTTCGGTGCCTTCGTATTCGGGATCTTCGTGCTCGATGGACACCGCTCCGTCGTAGCCGGCGTCGCGCAGCGTGCCGACGAACGCCCCCCAGTCGACGCCTCCCTTTCCGGGCATGCGGTAGCGCCACCATCCCGAGCGCCATGGATTCCCGCCGAGCTGCTCGCCGAGCACGCCGAAGCGGTATCGGCCTTCCGGAAGCAGCTCGGCATCCTTCGCGTGGACGTGATAGATCTTCGAGGCATAGTCGCGCGCGGCACGCAGGTAATCGATCTCAAGCCAGTACAGGTGCGACGGATCGAAATTCAAACCGAGATGTTCGGGCACCTCCTCGAAGAGCGCGTCCCAGAGCTCCGGAGAATAGGCGTAGTTCCCGGGCAGGCCCCACTGCACCCAGTTCTCCATCGGGCAGTTTTCGATCATCAGGCGCACGCCGCGGTCGGCGGCGTAGGCGGTCACTTCGCGAAACAGCTCGCCGGCTGCATGCAGGACGTCGGCGGGTGGCCCCGGCCAGGCGCCGACGAAGGTGCCGACCAGGGGGACCTCCAGCATCCCGGCAGCGTCGATCACCGTTCGTAGGTGTGCCTGGCGCCGCGCCCGCTGCGAGCGATCCGGGTGCAGGTTGTTGTCGTAGTAGGCCATCGCGGAGACGGACAGGCCGTGCTCGGCCAGCACGTGGCGGGCCTCCGCCGCGCCGTCTTCGGTCAATCGCGCCACGTCGAGGTGTCCGGCCACGTGGTCTCGCTGGGAGGCGACCGGCCAGGCCGCCAGCTCGACGGCGTCGAAGCCTTCCTGCCCCGCCCAGGCGACGAGCTGCTCGAAAGAAACCTGCGGAAGACATGCGGTCAGAAATCCGATCTTCATGGTGGGGAGCTCGAAGGCGTATGTTCCAGCGACCGGGCCCGTCTCAGCATCCGGTGGAGCCCGGGGACG
>CAZXHQ010000147.1:0-8117 GCA_964640145.1 uncultured Rhodothermales bacterium
CCTCCCAAACGCCGAATCCGACCGCCAGGAGGGCTGACAGCGCGATAAAGACGATATGAAAGGCCTTCAGCGACATGCGTGGGCGGCGTAGGCGGCGATGTCAGATGCCCAGGACGGCTCCGCCGCCCTGATCGTAGTAATACACCGTAAGAAGAACGAACATGGTAAGCACCAGCCCGAGGCTGAGCCAGACCAGCCAGTGAATGACCCGTTCTTCGGAGACCAGGTGCATGAAGTATCCGGCCACCAGGCCCGCTTTGACCGTCGCGATGAGCAGAGCGACAATCAGGGCGGGCACGATGGGAAGGTGCAGGTATCCAACTACGACCGTCACGACCGTCAACACGGCGAGTGCGCCGAAGACGGCCACGTAGACGCGCACGTGCTTCTTGACCTCTTCAATGTTCGCTGCGTCGCTCATGATTCGGTGCTCGTTGTGAAAGCGTTGCGACCATGATGTACGAAGTTCGCCGCCCGCTCTCCTGGTAGTTCACCCTCTATAGAAGATAGATCGTCGGAAAGAGGAAAATCCAGACGAGGTCGACGAAGTGCCAGTAGAGGCCGGCGACCTCGATGCGGTTCGTAAACTGCGTGGGATCGGTCTTCCACATTTTGGCGCCGGGACCCCAGAAGTAGGCGTTGACGATGATCCCTCCTACCACGTGCAGACCGTGGAGCCCGGTCAGCACGAAGTAGATGGCCAGAAAATTGTGCTCCCCCGGCAGCAGGCCGTGAGAGAACTTGTCGCCGTACTCGAACGCCTTGACCACCAGAAAGGCGAGTCCGAGCGCGATGGTCGCTCCCATGTAGAGGCGGTACCGGTCGAACCGCTTCATCGCGAGCGAGGCCCAGGACATCACCATGGTGACGCTCGAGCCGATCAGAATCATGGTGTTGAGCGTGGCCAGCGGTACGTTTAGGATGTCGGAGGCGCGCGCGTACAGCTCGCCGTGCAGCTCGCCGGGCCAGGCGGGCGCACCGATGCGGAGGAAGATGTACGCCGAGAACAGCCCTCCGAACAGCATGACCTCCGAAGCCAGGAAAAGCCAGATCCCGATCTTCGCATTGTACACGCCGGTGTCGGGCCGGGGAGCGACGGTGTAGGGTATCTGCATGGATGCTCGCGGTTCTCCTCGTGCGATGGTGGTCAGACGCCGGCCGGCTCACGGGTCCGCTCGGGCGGCGTATGCTGCGGCCAGAAGTCCTGGTCGAAGTCGGGATGGCTGTATTCGTACGGTCCCCGGTAGACCCGCGGAAGCGTCCGGAAATTGCCGTGTCCCACGGGCGGCGACGGGGCGGCTGCCCATTCGAGCGTGGTCGCCTCCCAGTGGTTGTCGTCGTCGGCCTTCTTGCCCTTCATCAGGCTCATGATCAGGTTCACGATGAAGGGGATCTGGAACAGGAAGAGGACCCACGCCGCGATCGACATGATCTCGTTGTAGTGGAAGACCTCCTGGGCGTGCGCATACGTCTGCCCCCCGTCGTAGAGGCGGCGCGAGACGCCTGCCATTCCCTGGATGAACATGGGGAAGAAGATAAAATTCATGCTGATGAGCGTCCCCCAGAAATGGATCTTCCCGAGGGCGTCGTTCATGGTGCGGCCCGTCATCTTGGGAAACCAGTAGTAGATGCCGCCCATCAGCGCCAGTATGGTCCCCGGCGCCACGATGTAATGGAAATGCCCGATCACGTAGTAGGTGTCGTGCAGGGGGATGTCCGTCGGCGCCAGGCCGAGCGGCAGCCCCGTCAGGCCGCCGATACCGAACATGGGCAGAAAGCCCAGGGCGAACAGCATCGGCGTGGTAAATCGAATCGAGCCGCCCCAGAGCGTGATGAACAGGGCGGTGAGGATGATCACCGATGGGATGGAGATGATCATGGTGGTGGTCTGGAAGAACGTGCTCATCACCTGCCCCATCCCGGTGATGAACATGTGGTGGGCCCACACGATAAACGACATGAAGCCGAGGAAGAGGAGCGCGTAGACGATCACCTTGTATCCCCATAGCGGCTTCCGCGTATTGTTGGCGACGATCTCGGCCACGATACCCAGCGCCGGGAGGATCAGCACGTACACCTCGGGATGCGCCAGAAACCAGAACAGGTGCTGCCAGAGGAGCGGGCTGCCTCCCCCCGCGACGTCGACGACCTCGCCGCTGACGACGAGGCCGGAGGGCATGAAGAAGCTCGTATCGAGCAGTCGGTCGGAGAGCTGCAGCACGGAGGCGGCCTCCAGGGGCGGAAATGCCAGCAGCAGCAGGAACGACGTAACGAACTGCGCCCACACGAAGATCGGCATGCGCATGTAGGTCATCCCGTCCGCCCGGAGCTGGATGATGGTCGTGAGAAAGTTTACGGCGCCCAGCAGAGACGAGGTGATGAGGAAGATCATGCCCAGCAGCCACATCGTCTGCCCCATCGTCTCGATGACCGCGAGCGGCGCATAGGACGTCCATCCCGCTTTCGCCGCTCCGGCCGGCACGAAGAAGCTGCCCAGCATGACGAGGCCGCCCAGGAAGAATACCCAGTAGCTCGCCATGTTGAGCTTCGGGAAGGCCATGTCAGGCGCCCCGATTTGCAGGGGTACGATGTAGTTGCCGAAGGCGCCGACGGCCAGCGGCACGATGCCCAGAAATACCATGATGGTGCCGTGCATCGCGCCGAGCTGGTTGTAGAACTCGGGCAGCATGACGCCGCCCGGCATCGTATCGTCGCTGAACAGGCTTCCGATGATCGGCAGCGCCTCCCCGGGATAGGCCAGCTGCCAGCGGAGCAGCATCACGAGGGAGAAACCGAAGAGCAGGAAGAAGAGTGACGTAATACCGTATTGGATCCCGATGACCTTGTGGTCCGTCGAGAAGATGTACTTCCTCCAGAAAGGAAGCTCATGGTGGTCATCCTGCCCGTTGTCACCGTCTATCGCGGTGGCATGATCAGCCATAGCGCATCGTCCGAAGCTTAGTCGTCACATGGGTGAGCGCGCGCCCGATCGGCGCGCGCCTCGATGGGAAAAGCATCACGTCGTACGGCGCGGAATCAGCTTGCAACGACGTCGTCGCCGAACGTGAAGTCGAGGCTGACGGACTCGCCGTCGCCGACGCTCACGTCCTGCGTCTGGGTGCCGTACTCCTCGTGCCAGGCTTCGATCACGTAGTCTCCTGCCGGGAGGTTGTCGATGGAGAAGGCACCGGACTCGTCGGACGTGCCGAAGAAAGGATGCTCGGTTACGCCGGCCCAGGCTTCCATCCACGGGTGAACGTCACACTTGATGCGCACCATGATCTCGGGGACGCGAAACATCTCATCCCGCTCCTGTCCAGCCGTGGGCATCCCGAAGTTGAACGGCCGATTCGCCTCCGGGAGCGCGTGGATATTGTGAAGCAGCGGATCGCTGTTGAGTATCTTCAGCGTCTGTCCGGCCTGCACCCCGAGGACGTGCGGCTCGTACATGCAGCCTTCCTGATCGAGTATGACCGGCTCGGAGCTGGGTCCGAATTGCTGGTCGCCCAGGCCTTCCTTGACGTACACGAAGACCCACCGCAGCGTGTTGTTGTCGTTGACGACCACGCGCTGGCTCTGGGCCGGTTCATCGCGGAGTTCGGTGCACTCGCGATCCAGATTGAGCTGCTGGCGCTCGGGAGCCGTGCCCGTAAACTGAATGGACCCCGACACAGTGGCGGTCCCGGTCGGCGCCTGCTGGGCTGCCGAGGTGCCGTTGCCGGCCTCGTCGCCGGACTCCTCACCGCCGCCGCAACCGACCAACACGAAAGCAGAAGCTGCTGCTGCAAGAACGAAAAGCTTGATGCTGCTCATAGGGTTACGTCATCCTCTCTGGTGAATGAACCTATCTGAAACGGCGCGAACGGGCCGCGAAAACTCTAGGCGCGTGTCTGCAAGCGTGCGCCCCTCGCTACCGGACCTCATGCTGTACTGTGATTATCTAAAATATAGTAAACTTTCAAGCGATAGTTTATGAAGGTCCCTTCGCGCGAGGCCGGGAGCTTGCCGGGTTGGCCTGGACCTTCGGTTCGGCTATATAGATATAGATGGAGACGCTCGTCCGTCCAACCGCACCCCTCCGACTATGGAATGGCTCTGGCCACTCTTCGAACCGTACATCCGGAAGGATTTCGAACGCCGGGGCGTCGAGGCGCCCGGAGAGATCGCCCTTCGCGACGCGTTCGTGCGTCTGGTAGGCCGCGCCACGGTCACCATTCTCGTCCAGGAGCCCTGGCGCGGATCGGTTCGCTTCAAAGGTCTGGACCGCATGCCGGCGCCCGAGGCGATGGATCTCCTCAACGACCCCGAGTCGTATCTCTTCGAGCGGTTCGGGGGAGGGAAGTATAAGCTCAACTTCCACGAAGGCTGGAATTTCGTCGCCACGCAGAACTTCAAGCCGGAGGGCGAGCCCAGGTGGAAGGACGTGCCGGGGATCGATTTCTAGCCTGAAGGTCGTGACGTTCGTCCGCGCGGCATTCAGACGCCGCTGTATCTCGCCCGGCGCCGCTGGATCCATTCGTGCCAGCCGGCGCGGGCGAGCATGACGCATGCGGCCATCGAGACGCCGAAGAAGAAAACCGCCCCGTATCCCTCCGACATTTCGGCGCCCCAGGGGAGCGGGACCGCGTCCCATTCGGAACGCACGATCATCCGGAACAACCCGACCACGCGGACGAACACCAGGACGGCCAACGCCCTCGTCAACCACTTGAACTGTTTCCAGATCAGGATGGGCAGCACGACGACCATCCCTCCGCCGAGGAGAAACCACCAGAAGCTGTTCGGGCCCATCGCCCGCTCGGAGGCGCCTACGTAGGCAAGGTATACGGCGCCGATCAGGTAGATCAGGCCGTAGAGGAAATACCCTACGGCGGCATCCCGGTATGCTCGCTTCGACGATGCCATTGAATCGGTAGACGGATTGGTTTTAAATGAGCGGGACCACCGGTATTATACGCACGTAGCCGGCCCATCGTCCAGAATGCGCATGGCCCCATCGATCGAGCTTCCCAACTATCGGCGCCGCACCGCCACGCTCCTGGCCCTGCTAGCCAGTGAGCGGAGTCAGGTCGCCCTCGCCCGGAAGGCCGGCCGCGAGCGCATCGCATATGAACTTGCGCGCGCCTGGTTCGACGACGTCTACCTGCCGAGCGGTCGGTATCTGCGTGGATTGAAAGGTGACTTTTCGCGGGATGCCGCCGAGCGCTTTCGCGACGCATTCGACCCGGTAGAGCTGGCGGCGCTGGACCGCTTCCACCGTTTCTTCGAGCTTCGCCTCGACATGCTCCCCGACGGCGCGATCGAGGAGGGGCGCATACCCATCGACGGACGGTGGCGCAGTCTCATGCGGGATGCCGGCTATCTGCTCGAAGACCTCGGCGTCGACGGGGAGGACCTGCGCCGGCGCCTTCGCATACCCGCCGACGTTTCCGGGCTCATCCGTATCGAAGCGTGAGCCCGACGTAGAGCACCGCGCCGGCGAGGATCACGTTGGCGGCCGCCGACCAGCCGGCGCGCCGGGCGTCCCGCCTGGGCACGAGGACGACGCTGTACCATGCCTGGTTGGCCACCATCACGAAGAAGAGCACCACCTTTACGCCAACCAGCTGCAGATACCGTGTGCTGTAGGCCCAGCCGACCAGGGCGCCTGCGTTGATCACGTTGAAGATGCCGCTGAGAAGTATGAGGAAGATGAGCTCCCGGCTCAGCCGTTGAAACCTGCCGACGAGCATCTCGGTCAACTCGGCGCCGCGCTCGGGCAGGATTCTGTGCACGGCCGGCGCCACCACGAACGGTATCGCGATCATCCCGCCCACCCATGTGACGATGCTCGCCAGATGGATCCACAGCACGACGGTGCGAAACGTAATCACAACTTACATCCCCATCCGTCCGCGCGCCCGGTCGAGCACGGCCGTGGTGACTTCGTCGAGCCCCTCTTCGCGAGCATATTCCTCCACGCCCTTCATCACCATGCTCCGCACATAGGCCGGAATCTTCTCCATGCGGGCGCGGGCCTCCTCCGACCACGAGATCCCGGCGAAGGCATCGTTGACCATGCCCGTGAAGGGACATCCGGAGGCCCCGTCCTGCCCGGACCCGCCGGCGGCCAGTCCGGTGCGGATGCCTTCCATCGGCTCAGCCTCCACGGCCCGCCCGCCGATCTTCACGCCCAGCGACCGGACGACCTGCGTCTCGCTCGCGTTCGTCAGCATGGCCGTCCGGCGGCCGCAGTCGGGGCAGGCGAAGACGACGGTCATCGACCCGCGGTCGGGGCCGCGCGTCTCTTCGAGTGCCATGGGTTCGTCACATTCGACGCAGAGGAATTTCATAGCAGGTCCAGCAGGGAGAGTAGCTCGTTAGACAGTTGAGTGAAGGCCTTTGCGGCCGGCCGTTCCGCATGGTCGTGGAGGTAGCAGCGCCCCTCGTCGGCCGCCCGTGCGATGGCCGGATCGAACGGGATGCGCGCCAGCAGGCGCACCTCCAGTGATCGGGCAAGCGCCTCCACGCTGCCGGAGGGAAACAGGTCGTCCTCGAGACCGCAGTGCGGGCAGACGTGGGCGCACATGTTTTCGACCAGGGCGAGCGACGGCACGTCGAGATGCTCCTGCGTCATGCGAATCGACCGTCCGACGACCCCCATCGACACGGCCGAGGGTATCGTCACCACGAGGGCGCCGTCTATGCGGGGCATGACGCCGGCGAGCGTCGGGAGCCGCTCCGATCCGGGCGGGAGGTCCACGACGAGCAGATCCAGCGCCCCCCAGGCCGTATCGGCGATGAGTTCGCGCAGGGCGCCCGCTTCCCGCAGGCCTCGCCACGCGGCCGCATCGGTCTGCGACGGCGCGTCCCAGACCACCGGCGCCGTCTCATCCTCCAGAAACAGATCCATGGACATGACGCGGACCCCCCCACGCGTCTCCGCGGGCACTACGGCCGAGCCCCTGCGGCGAAGGGGGGTTCGGCGCACGCCGGCGATCCGCGCGATCGACGGCCCGTTGATGTCGCCGTCCACGATGCCGACGCGCGCTCCCTTCCGGGACAGCGCGTCGGCCAGGTTGACGGAGACGGTGCTCTTGCCGACGCCGCCCTTACCGCTCATCACCGCGACGGTCCGCCGGACGTCCGAGAGCCGCCCGGCGAGCCGACCGGCCTGGTCCCGGACCTGCCCGACGACGTCGGAGCCCCCGTCGGATGCGATATCGTGGTACGTCTTCATCGGCTCATCCCGTCTCCCGCTGCGCCTTGATCGCCTCTTCCATGGCCTTGCGCGCCTCTGCAATGCCTTCCTCAGCCACTTTCAGCGTGACGATCGTCGTCTCCCGCTCGTCCGCAGCAGCCTCCATCCGCTCCTTCGTCTGGTCCCGCATGAACCCTTCCGGGACCCGTTCGAGGCGGGCCCACGCGTCAGGGGTCCATTTATAGGCCCCCTTCTCGAGCAGTTTCACCGCGGCGGTCTCGTGCGATTCGCCGCGCTCCTGCGACGGTTTCAGCCGGCCGCGCTCGGAAAGCTCGGCGGTGTCTTCGACGAGATCGGCCACCACGGCGGCGACCATCTCGTGCGTGATCGTGCCGAGCCCCTTGACGCGGGCGCTCTTCTCGATCTGGGCGCGGGCGCGCCGCATCTGGTAGCCGTCGGGGACTTTCCGCAGCAGCTCCCGCGCGTCGCGCGTCCAGGTGAGCTTCTTCTTGTCGAAGGTCTCGACGTCCTCCATGGCGCCCTCCAGCGTGGCCAGCTCGCGGATGGCTTCTTTGTCGAGCCTGTGGAACGATTCCGGCGGCGCGCTGCAGACCGCGCAGACGGACGGCTCGAAGCCGCGCGCCGCGTAGCCGCAGTTACTGCAAACGTAGGTCACCTCGTCGCCGGAGGCCAGCCGGTCGCGCGCGACCGTCTCGGCGATGATGCCCATGGATTTCATGGCCGATTCGGGAAGGATGGTCGACATGGCCTGCTCGACGACCTTGCGGGTGATCACGGAGTGTCCCCGCTCCATGGCCCAGCGGTGGATGGTCGTCCGGGCGATGTTGCGCGCGAAATCCGGCGCCGTATTCAGAAGCGCGGTGGCCTCCTCGGTCCACAGCATCGACTCCTCGGCCTGCACGTCGAGCGGCGGCGT
>CAZXHQ010000148.1:0-8095 GCA_964640145.1 uncultured Rhodothermales bacterium
GGTTGAAGGTTGAAGGTTGAAGGTTTAGAATCGGCGCGGTCGGCGAGATCCGGGCATGGCCCTTCCGCTCGCAGGACGAGCGCGCCGGTGTAACGTTCCGGCTCGGCGTCCTGCACGGCGGGTGCCCGTCCCGCTCACGCGACAGGGAGCATAAAGGAGACGGTGGTTCCCTTACCGAGGCTGCTCTCGATGGTGAGTCGGCTCCCGTGCAGCGCCACGATCCGATCGGCGATGGCCAAGCCGAGGCCCGTTCCGCCGCCGGATCGGAGGGAGCCTTCTCCACGATAGAAGCGCTCGGTCACGTGCGGCAGATCGTGTTCCGAGATGCCCATGCCCGTATCCGCTAGCGTGATCCGGATGCGATGGTCGATCTGCGTCCCGTCGATCGCGATTAGCCCGCCAGGCCGGGTATGCTCGATGGCGTTGTCGACGAGATTCGAGAGCACGCGTTCGATCATGCCGATGTCGGCCTCAACGAGCGGGAGGTTATTGGGAAGCGTCGCGCGAAGCTGCACCTTCTTCCGCTCCGCCGTGGGACGGAACTTGATCAGCACGTCCTGTACGAGCTCGGGCACCGCAAACGGCTCGGCGTCGGGATGCAGCCTGCTCGCTTCGAGCCGGGCCAGCTCCAGCAGCTGCGCGATGAGGCTGTCGAGACGGGTGGTCTCCTCGTGGATGATCTTCAGATGGCCCAGGCGCTCCTTTTCGGACAGTGTTGCGTTTTTCATGATCGCGGTCTCTACGTAGCCCTGGATGGAGGTGATCGGGCTCCGCAGGTCGTGGCTGATGTTGGCCAGAAACTCACGGCGGAAGTCGTCGCGCTCCTGTAGAATCTCCATGTGCTGCTGAACCATGTCGGCCATGTCATTGAGCGTGTGGGAAAGGCGGCCGAGTTCACCGCTTCCCGTCTTCTCGATCCGGCGGTCGAGCTGCCCCTCCTCGAGCGACTCGACCATCCGCGTAATCCGGCGAAAGGAACGTGTGATGAAGGCAAAAACGAGCAGTCCCGCCACCCCCGTGAATAGAAATACGAGCAGCAGGTTGGCGGCGGCAGTGCGCAGAATGAAGTCGTCTCGTAGCAGCGAGGCGACCGAGTCGTAGAGCTTGCTGAGCAGCACGACGTAGACGAAGCCCGTCTCCGACCCGATCTCGACCGGGTATGCCGAGAAGATTTTCTGCTGGTGTAGATCTCGAGGGTCCTCACCCAGCAGCGGAAGCGAATGGCCGTCGACGAAGCGGGTGATGGGCCCCGTCTTGACGCGGTGCAGCTGCAAATCGTTCGTGGCGACCGAGGAGGCAAGAATGCGGCCCTCGGCGTCGAGCAGGTAGATGTCGACTCGTGGATTGACCTGCATGAAGCTGGAAAACGCTTCCTTGAGAGCTGCTACATCCGGCCCGTCTTCCAAATTCGGTCGGATGCGCTCGTAGAGCACAGATGCCAGGTCGCGGTTCAGGTTCTGATCGGATTCGTACGTGAAGCGGCGCGAGGCCTGGAGTGTCGCGATGATGCTCAGCGTACAGAAGAGCAGCAGCAGGACCAGGTATGCCCCGGCGATGCGTCCGTAGAGGCTGTCGAAGAAGCGCTTCATGCGGAGCGGATCTCGTCTTGCTCGACGAATCGGTAGCCGACGCCCCAGACGGTCTTGATGTAGATCGGTCGTGACGGATCGGCTTCGATCTTGTGACGCAGGCGGCTGATCAGCGAATTGACGGTATGCTCGTAGCCGTCGAACCGGTAACCCCAGACTTGCTCGAGAAGGTCCGTGCGGCTGTATACGCAGCCCGGATTTGCGGCGAGCAGCTCGAGAAGGTCGAACTCCTTCGCCGTCAGATCGACCGGCCGGTTCTGCAGGCGCACCTTGCGCTTGGCGGGCTCCAGCGTCAGCTCGCCGATAGTCATCACTGCGTCGGCGGCCGGACGAACCGCCCGCTCGTGGTCCGCCTCCATCCGTCGAAACAGCGCCTTGATGCGGGCGATCAGTTCGCGGACGCTGAACGGCTTCGTCAGGTAATCGTCGGCGCCTACCTCAAGACCCAGCACCACGTCCAGCTCGTCGGATCGGACCGTCAGCATGAGAATGGGCGTGTAGGTGTTGACGGCGCGGATTCGCTTGCAGACTTCGAGGCCGTCGAGCGACGGGAGCATGACGTCCAGAATAACCAGCGCATAGGGCTGCTGGCGAAACAGGTCAATCCCCTGCGGGCCGTCATCGGCCCGGTCGACCTCGTAGCCGAGATCGGTGAGATGGAGAGTAATCAGGTTTGCGATCTTCGGGTCGTCCTCGACGATCAACACCCGATCGCTGAGGCGGTGCGGCGAGGCGAGCGGAGACATCGGCGTGAGTGACTGCGGAATCAGTAAAGCCGTATCTGACGATATGCGGATCGACGACGAAAAGATGCGGGCGGATGGAAAAAAGGCAGACCGGCAGCCGGGAATATTCGAAGGGGCCGTCGACTTCGGCGCACCGGCCCCTTCATCGGTCAGCTATTGGATGCGCTCGATCGTGATGCGTGCGGCGGGATCCGTCCAGCCGTGCGCGGCTGGATCCAGATCTCCGGCGCCCTTGATGCCCGGGTGGTGCATGATGGCGTCGTCGGTTGCCGTGCGCGCGTTGCCGTCTGCGCCAAGACCGCAGCCGTCGACAATCGTTTCCGACGTTTCTTCGTTGAGTTCCGTACCGGCGTCGTACCCGTTTACACGAAATGTCGCGCTCGTGCCCACACCGGGCAGCTTGACGCTCTCGAGCCCGACGAATCCGTCATTCGTACAAACGAGCATGGCGGCGAAGGAGAGGCGGTTTGCATTGGCCCTGGCAGCTATATGGACGGTCAGCGAGCCTCGCGGTCCTACCGCTGCTGCCGTCGGCTGTACGGCATGTACGTCCGGATCATCCTGCAGATCGGCAATGGCCGCAGAAGGATCGCCGTTTTCCGCGATGAGTCGTATCCCCTCGGATGCGGTCTCGCCGACCTCAAAAAGGTGCGTGCCCCTTGCGTGGGTGATCACCACGCCGGGAGAGAACGGCTGTCCGCCGGTCAGGTTGTCGATCGTGATCTTGTACTCGTGCGCCGCGGCATCGGCGGCGGGCGCCACGCGGGCCTCGAGAGGTGATGCCGGTGCCGATTCCATACTAGTCGGCATGTCTGAGCAGGCCGCCATGACGATCATGAGCGGAAGGAGCAGATAGAGGTCGATGCGGCATTGATGCGCTAATTTCGTCATGGCGCTGGTACCTCGGAAGGTCTGGTTATAGGGATTGAGCAGGCGCTCCGGATCGCCGAACCGGGCGAATCAGAACGAGACCCACCCAACATCACCTTGCAGGAGCGCGGAATCCTCACCATTCCCTCCCAAGTCTCACAAGAGTGTGGCAGCCTCGTTGAGAGAGTGCACCGCTGTCGTCGCGCGCGCAGCCGTCCCCACGGCGCGAAGTCGGTCGCCGTCAGAGCGTCCACGACGCCGCCATCGACACGTTCGGGATGATCTTGCGCTCGCCGCGGCGTGCCGCGCGCCGGATGCGGTCGGCGGCGGCGTCGGGAAGCTGTCCGAACAGCCGGGTCCGGACGTGCTGGACGTTCAGCCAGCCGTCGAGTCGCAGGTGGGAACCTCCGCGCATGGGCCAGGAAATCGAACAGGTCGGGCCTACCTGTTCGATGATCGAGCGACCCGGCCGGGTGATGCTGGCCGTCAGGGCCGTCCCCTCCGCATCCCGAAGAATGGCGCCGGTCTCGTCGGCCCGCTCGTAGCGCACGACCGCGGTGCGCTCGAAGTCGGTCCGTATGAAGATGCGCAAGCCGACGTCGGCCGTGATGCCGCGCGCCGTCTGCACCTGGAAGCGGACCGAGCCACTGTACGTCTGCAGGGTGTCGAACGGGATCTCTGCAAATTCGCTCCAGTTGAGCCGCCCGAGCCGAAGATCGCTGAGGCTGCCCTGCGCGAAGACGGCCATGCCGCCGCGGAAGTGGTGCTCCGCCTCGCCGGTGTATCGCAGCTCGCGCGCCGATTGGTCCGCGGCGCGGCGGCCCGGCAGCACGAAGTCGTGCACCGTGTAGGTCGCCCGAAGCTCGGAGGTCATCCGCAGCCGCGTCCGCGGGCCCGGCGTCAAGGTGAAGGCCGGCCTCAGCCTCACCGAGCGCTGGACGTTGTTCTCACTCGATCTATCGGCGTTCAGGTAGACGGTATGATAATAGGTGCCCAGCAGGCGCACGTCGGCATCCAGATACCGGCTGACCTCCACTCGGGCGCCGAGCTGTCCGTTATGGTAGAGCTCGTCCCGGTCGTCCAGATTCGCCTCGGGGGTATCGTGACGCAGGATGCTGCTGCTGCCGTCGAAGTTCAGCGTCAGTCGTCCCATTCCGGCGCGGCCTCGGGCCTGCAGCGCGAAGAGCCCCTGATCGTAGTCGGCCTGCTGCAGCAGGTTCGTCTTCTGGGCCGCCTGCGTGGCCGGCAGATCCTCACGATTCGTGAGCCGGCGCCGCTCGAGCTCGGCTCCGGCGCGCGCGGAGAGCCGGCCCATGAGGCCCGAGCCCCCGTCCACGCCGTATCCCACGCCGATCTGGCCCTCCACGGCACGGCGATTGAACGCGGTGTCGAAGAAGAGGGCATCCTCGGGGGCGCGCAGAGTCCGAATGCGACGGTTGTTCGCGCCCACATCGACGCGTCCGGTGAGCTGCAGCGCACGATAGAGCGGCGCGGCAACCTCCAGGCCGATCTGCAGCGTATCGCTGGCGGTAGCCTCGACGGTCTCCGAGAGCCGATCTGTCGGCGTGGTCCGGTTCAGGAAGGACACGGCCTGATAGGCATCTCGTCGGTAATTGCTGTAGTGGACGTCCGTGGTCAGCCGGACGTCGTCGAAACGCCTCGCCACGTCGCCCTCCAGGCGGACGGCGCGGCCCCGGCGCGGGTTGATCACCTGATAGGCCGCATCGGCTTCGATCCGGATTTGATAGTCGTTGATGGGCGAAGGCCTCCAGGCCATGCGAGCAGCGTAGGCTGGGCCGAGATCGGTGCGCAGTGGGGGTCGGTCGCCCGCACCGATCCCCGGACGGCGGTCCCAGGCCAACCCGACGGCGGGCTCGATCCAGAGCCCCCGATGCGGTGAGAGGCGCAGGCCGGAATACAGCTCCTGCGTGAAGACGCGGCTCTGTGTATACCAGAGAGACCGCCCTCGAATGCGCGTGTCGATGCCCTGGCGGACGGGCGCCCCGATCTGCCACGACAGGCGATTTTCATCACGGAAGCTCAGTCGATCACCGAAGAGCATGAAGGCGTCGGAGCGGTATCGGTTGTCGAGGGCGAAGTGCCACGCCCCAAGCTCCTGCGCGAGACGAGTCGACGCCGTCCATCGATAGCGGTTCACGTCGCGCTCGAATCCGGTCTCTATGAGCTGGCCGTCCTGCGCCGACGCCGTCGATGCGACGAGCAGGGCCAGCAGGAGGCCGCCGGCTCCCAGGATGCGAGCGAAAGCAGGAGGAAGCGCACCGACGGACCGGCATCCGCGCCCGAGAGAGACCTGCGCCGACACGGCACGACGTCCGAAGGCACCAGAGGGACTTCCGGACGATGCGCGCATATCGGTACGACGAGGACAATGAGTGCGCCGCGCAAGTACGACGGCTCGGGAAGCATTATCCCGGCGGCCAGTTCATGGCCCGCCCCCCGAGCAGGTGGAGATGGATGTGGTCGACCGACTGGCCGGCTTCCGGACCGCAGTTGAACACCGTTCGATAGCCGCGCTCGAGCCCCTCCTCTGCAGCCAGCTTTCGCGCCACCAAGAAAAGGTGCCCGACGAGCCGCTCATCCGACTCTGCGAGATCGTCGAGGCTTGGAATGGGCTTCCGCGGCACGATCAAGATGTGCGTCGGGGCTTGTGGATTGATGTCGCGGATGGCGAAACAGTCGTCATCGTCGTACACCACGTCGGCCGGCACGTCGCCGTCCGCGATCTTCTGAAAGAGCGTTCGTTCTTCGGCCATCTCCACTCCAAAATCTTGCAAGAGTGCTTGACGAAGTCACGGTGAAGGAACGGCGCGCGCCGCGCAACACTTTCATTGCACTCCTTCTGCGTCCAATATAACGAACAATGACCTGTCTTCAACGTGCAAGAGAGGTGGTCATTCGGCCATGCGCAACCAGCAACGATTACGAAGCATTCTGCGATAATGGCGCTCGTTTACGTCACTCGAAAGGCCCGCTTCAACGCGGCCCACCGGCTGCACAACCCCGACAAGACGGATGAGTGGAATCGAGAGACGTTCGGGGTGTGCAATAACCCGAACTGGCACGGCCACAATTACACGCTCGAGGTGACGGTAGCCGGCGAGCCCGACGGCGAGACGGGATTCGTCATCGACCTGGCGGAGCTCAAGCGCATCCTTAACGAAAAAGTCATCGAAAAGTGCGACCACAAGAATCTGAATGTGGACGTCGACTTCCTCGACGGGATCATGCCGTCGACGGAGAACTTCGCCGTGGCCATCTGGCGGGAGCTGGAAGAGGCGCTGCCCTCCGGGCGTCTACACAAGGTGCGCCTCGTGGAAACGAACAACAACTCGGCGGAATATTACGGTGATTGAAGGACGTTGATGAGTCCCGCATGTCCACGTTGCACTCGCCGACGATCGTTGCGACGTACCGACCGTACGCTCGTGGTCGGCGGCCTGCACGCCGTGGCGTGCGAGACTTCTCTTCCGCCAGAGTACACACTCTCACAATGCACGCGATGCCGAGCAACGCATGACCAGTCACGACGCAAAGGTGGATGAGATAGGCCCGAACGGAGAGGTAGACCTGAAGGTACCTGCCCTGTATCAGCGGCAGGACGTCTATGACGAGGAGACCACGCAAGAGATCAGTCGACTCATCACGGACGTCATACGCGCCATCGGCGAGGATCCCACGCGCGAAGGTCTTGTGAAGACGCCGGAACGGGTCGCGAAGGCCTTCCAGTTCCTGCTGCACGGATACGACCTCGATCCGGAGGCCATTCTCACATCGGCCCTTTTCGAGGAGGACTACAACGAGATGATCCTCGTGAAGGATATCGAGGTGTACTCTCTCTGCGAGCATCACATGCTGCCGTTCTTCGGCCGCGCGCACGTCGCCTATATTCCGGACGGAAAGATCGTCGGCTTGAGCAAGATTCCTCGGGTCGTCGATGTCTTTGCGCGGCGCCTCCAGGTCCAGGAACGCCTCACGCTGCAGGTGCGCGACGCCATTTCGGACGTGCTGAGTCCCCTGGGTGTAGCCGTGGTCATCGAGGCGCAGCACCTCTGCATGATGATGCGGGGCGCGGAGAAGCAAAACTCGGTCACCACGACCAGCGCCATGAGCGGCGAGTTCATGCAGCAGGCTACGCGGGCGGAGTTCATGCGCTTGATCAACGGTGGGTAGGATATGCCTACCGTCCTTGTTACCGGAGCGAGTCAGGGCATCGGACGGGCGTCCGCCGTGGCTTTTGCCCGCCTGGAGGGTGCACAGCTCGCGCTCGTCTCGCGCAACGAGTCGCTGCTGCAGGAGACGCTCGCTCTATGCCGCGAAGAAGGGGTGGAGGCAGACTATTTCCTCTGTGACGTCACCGACGAGGCGGCCGTAGCCGGGATGGCGGAAGCCGTCCGCGAACGCTTCGGCACTCCGGACGTGCTCATCAACAACGCGGGCCTTTTCCAGCCGGGACGGGCCGCCGAGATGACGGTCGAGACATTTCGCGAGCAAATCGAGGCGAACCTCACCAGCGCCTTCGTGGTGACGCATGCCTTTCTGCGCGAGATGATGGACCGCGGCCGGGGTCACCTCTTCTATATGTGCTCCGTAGCGTCGGTCACGGCCTATCCCGGAGGAGCGGCGTACTGCGCAGCCAAACATGGGCTGCTCGGCCTGGCCCGCGTCATCCGCGCCGAAACGCGCGAGCAGGGCCTGCGCGTGACGGCCGTCATGCCGGGCGCTACGTTCACCCGCAGCTGGGAGGACGCCGACCTGCCCGAAGAACGCTTCATGCCGCCCGAAGACGTGGCTGAGTCTCTGGTCGACGTCTACGGCCTCAGCAGCCGAAGCGTGGTCGAGGAGATTCTTCTCCGCCCGCAGCTCGGCGAC
>CAZXHQ010000149.1:0-2511 GCA_964640145.1 uncultured Rhodothermales bacterium
ATGTCGTAGGCGGGCATGATCTTCCTGATTCAAGTGGGCTTCTCGATTCTTACGGCCAACAGCGGTGCTTCTTCATCGACATGCGGCCGCCGTACAGCCAGGCTGCTCATTTGGGCCGCTTGTCCACGCGGGCGGCGTAAAGCTTCGCCGCTTATCCTGCGGCCCAGCTTATCTTGTGGCCCAATTCCCACGGCGGCGCGTCTGTTTTTATAACGGCCGCGCGAGCCCGGCGGATTCGTGAAAGCATTGGAAAGCAGGGCATCCGGCCGCGAATGCGAGGGCCACGGCGCACTGCATGGCGACCGGCCGCCTCGCGGCCTTCACATAACGGCGACGGCCATGCGCTGCCACCGCGCAGTTGATACGCGGAGACTTTCCAAACGCGCCGCAAATGGCTTTCCGATCCGACACGCCGCTGTCCCAACGTGAAATCGGTTCTCGGACCGCCCTGCTCGCCGTCCACGCCCTCTCACGCTGGTTCCACTCCGTCTTCGCGCTCTCTCCGCAGGAAGAAGCAGGCTGCCACCCCAAGCGCGGCTGCGCCGAGTGCCCAGTACCATCCATGCACGAGTCCGTCCAGGATGGCGGTGCGAACGACCTGCTCGGCTTCCGGGCTGAGCTGCCGAACCGACTCGAGACCTCCGGCCTCGCCCCATATCTCAGACGAGCTGATCGTGACGGACGAGCCGGGGCCCCCTAGCTGCTGAATCGAGCGGCTCAGCACGACGCCCGCGAGCGTGATGCCGGCCGCTCCACCCAGGCTTCGGGTGATGGCAATGAGCCCGGAGATCTGCCCCTGTTTGTCGGAGGGTGCGAGCCGGAGGCCGGCGTGGCTCAGGGGTCCCTGGGCGAGTCCCAGACCCATGCCCAGCAGCACAAGCCCTGCGAGCAGGCCCCAGACCTGGGCGCGGAGGACGATCATCCCCACGAGTCCGGCCGCCGTCAGCAGCATGCCGATGAAGATGAGCCGGTTCGAGGTTTGCTCTTTGCTGAAGTGCCCGGCCAGATAGCTGCTGGCTCCGAGTCCGACCGCCGCCGCATTGAGCACGGTTCCTGAGACGAACGTGGATGCGCCGTAGGCCACCTGCGCGAACAGCGGTGCGAACACGACGCCGGCCAACAGCGCGTAGCCTACGAACAGGGAGATCAGGAGCAGCGGTGCGATCGCACGTGAGCCGACGAACGACAGGTCGATGATGGGATCGGGCCGCCGCCGCTCTACCACGACGAAGAGGCTCGAGCCCAGGACCATCAACAAGAAGAATCCTATCGTGTACACGTTGAAGAATCCCCGATCGGCGTGGCGAAGGCTCTCCAGCCACAATACGAGGCTGCCGATCGCCACCGCGACGAGGAAGGCGCCGAGCCAGTCGATGCGCGTCCGCTTCGTCTTAGACGGTACGGCGATGCCGTGCACGAGCAGCACACCGATCACCCCCAGCGGCACGTTGATCCAGAAGATCCACCGCCACGTGAGCGTCTGCGCGAAAAAGCCGCCGAGATTCGGTCCCAGCACTCCGCCGACGGCGAAGACGCCGACGAGCAGGCCGATAGCGCGACCCTGCCGGCGGTCGTCCAGCGTCGTACCGACGATGGCCTGTGCTACCGGGAAGAGGCCGCCCCCTCCGATGCCCTGTACGACGCGCGCGATGACGAGGACGGCGATCGTGGGCGACAGGGCGGACAAGGCGCTGCCCCCGGCGAAGAGGAGAAGCGAAATGCGGTAGATCCGGCCGTAGCCCCATACGTCGGCCAGCTTGCTGAGGACGGGGACCGAGACGGCATAAAAGGCGGCATAAATGGAGAAGGCGAGAACGACGGCGGCCGGACTCACCTGGAGGCTCGCACCGATGTCCGGAATCGCCGGCGCGACGATGGTGAGGTCGAGCGCGCCCATGAAGACGCCGATGACGAGTCCCGTGAAGAGCCGTGGATTGAGGCCGGCACTGTCCATGCGATCACATATCGAAGATGACCTGGGCGCGCCAGCCGTCGGCGCACTCCTCGACGTGAAGCGCGTGGTAGGTCACGGCCTTAACCTCCGTATGTATGACGTGCCGCGTCTCGTCGATGGGCTCGCCGTAAACGACGGCGGACAGCTGCCGGTCGGTCATCTCCATGATGTGGAACGACACAAGGACGATGCGCTCCGTGACGTGCGTGAAGTTCAGTTCCGAAAGCCACCGGACGAGCAGGTCGTCCCGGTCCGCTCCCTCGACGTCGATCACCCATTGATCGGTCCGCTCGATGGCCTCCGAATCGGTGAGTACGGCGAACAGCGCCCATGCCGCGCGCTCGAAGAGCGTCTTCAGGTCGGGTGCGGACAGGGCGACGCCGACGTCGCCTGTATGGTCGATTTCCGAAAACCAGGATGGGGGCATCGGAAGGTGGGAGGTTCAGGTTGCACGAAAACGGCGTCACCATCGACAAGTACGGCGTCGCCGTCGACAAGTATGTCGACAAGTATAAGGAATCGCTGATCGTACGTGGTTCGCACGAGATCTGCAGGCA
>CAZXHQ010000149.1:2611-8069 GCA_964640145.1 uncultured Rhodothermales bacterium
TCGACAAGTATAAGGAATCGCTGATCGTACGTGGTTCGCACGAGATCTGCAGGCACGCACACGATCTGCAGGCACGATGTCCGCAGGCACACGATCTGCACGTACCGGATCGGCACGCACGAGATGGGCACGCACCAGATCGACCCGCAGGGCGCAAAAATTCAACCTCGCCACGGTCCGGTAATGGCGAGCGTCAGTCCGTCGTGCTGGATGTTGATGAAGAGCGTGCTGCCGTCGGGCGAGAACGTGGCTCCGGCGAACTCGGAGCTGCTGATCGCATTGCGGCCGAAATGGTACAGCTCACCGCCGGGTGTAACGCCGACGAGGAATTGCTCGTCCGGGCCGTCCTCACACAGGATGAGGTCCCCCCAGGGGGTGACGGTCACGTTGTCGCAGTTCTCGACGAGCTCGCTGTCATTCGGCTCGATGAACAGCTCGAGCTGCCCGGCCGTGCCGGGCTGACCCTCGTTCTCGTGCGGCACGTAGCGCCATATCTGGCCGGCCTCGGTGCGGCCGCCGTTCGTGCAGGCGAAGTAGATCGCGGCGTTGCCGTACCACATGCCTTCTCCACGTGCAAACCGCGCCGCGCCGGATTCGAACCCGCGGTAGCGCAGGTCATCGTTCGGTGAGAGCACCTCGTCGATGTCGAGCCACTCCACGTTCAGGACGTCGCCCGGCACCACCAGCGCCTCCTCCCAGTTCCGCGTATCGAGGCTGGGGCGGCCCTGCACGGACAGCACCTGCAGCCGGCCGCCCAGCTGCAGCCGTTCCGGCTGATTCGGGAGGAAGCGGTAGATGAGTCCGTCGCCCCGGTCCTCGGTCTCGTAGACGATGCCGGAGGATGGATGGACGGCCACGGCCTCGTGATTGAAGCGTCCCATCGCGGTCAGGGGCACCGGGTCGAATAGCCCAACGTCGGCGCGCGCAGGTACCTCGAAGTTGAATCCGTGATCCCTCGAAGTCACCTCCCCCTGCCTGAGGGTCGTCTCTTCACACGTGATCCACGAGCCCCAGGGGGTGGGCCCGCCGGCGCAATTGCGGAGGGTGCCGGCTAGGCTCAGATGCCGACGCACGAGCTCTTGCTCGCCCGTATCGTATACCAGGGTGGTGGTGCCGCCCAGGCAAGGCGCCTCTCCGGTGCCCGGATCGTAGAGGCGGTCCGCTCCCGTCGCGGCCAGCAGGTCGTGACCCACGCCGAAAGCGCCGCTGGTGGCCGGTGCACCGACGTTCACCTCGTGGTTGCAGACCAGCAGCGTCGTCCCGTCCGGCCCCGGGAAGGCGGCCATCCCATCGGGGAGCGCAGGTACGTACAGCCCGTCGCTCATCTGATCGCCTGCTCGCGAGATGATGTTGTACGAAAAGCCGTCCGGCAGATCCAGAACGCCGTTGGCATCCGAAACGAGAGGGCCGAAGCCCGGACGCCGCTCCGACCTGCACCCGAGAAACGTCTGCAGCCCGGTAAAACCGATCGCAAGGGCCATCGCGTTTTGCAGAAAATGGCGGCGGGAGATGGACATGATGCTCCGACTTGATGGACAGGCAGCGTACGTAAACGTTACATAATACGGAGGGGAGCGCAGGAATTCAGCCCGCGCCGACCGCTTCTGACGGCATCACGTGCACGGCGCGTCCCGGCCCCGACGACCCACAAAACGCGTTCGCAAGTACGCGAAAAGCCCCGCCTAAATAAGCGAAAACGCCCCGCGAAAAAAGCCGGTGCCGTAAAAAAAGCGAGGCCGAACGACGGTATTACCCGCCGGCCGGCCTCGCCGAGAATCATGGACGCCCGCGTTCGCATCAACGCCCACGTTTGCATGGACGCCCGCGTTCGCATGAACGCCCGCCTTCGCATGGACGCAAGCGTCCTTCTACGCCGATTAGCGTTCGTCGGGGGTGCCTACGATCGTTTCGATCTGCGCGAGTAAGCGGTCGCGGAGCTCTTCGTCGACCGTAGCGGCGCGCACCACGTTATCGTAGCGATCGATGCTCAAGCCTTGGTCCTCGACGGTGCTGGTGGCCTTCTCCGCGTATTCTGCCTGGAGACTCTGGGCCTCTTCGGCGCTTTCGGCCTGCTGAATCCGCTGATTGTACTCATCCGTCAGCGACTGTACGTCCACGTAGGCTTCAGCGACGGTTTCGAGCTCCTGGTCGTCTACCTCGACGTCCGGCGGCGGCGCCTGCTGCTGAGGTGCGCCCTGCTGCTGGGCCGTCGCGGGTGCGGCGAGCAGAAGAAGGGTCAGGAAGGTAGTGAGGATGCCCGGTAGAACGTGCATTCGGTTCGTCATGATTAAAAGGTCGATCAGTGAAGTTCTGGCGTGGAAGCGCCGAGAAGGAAATGGTCCTGCCGCGGCGCGATTCTTGGTTCATCGTATGTACAGGAAGCGTGCCGAAAGTGACAAGGCTCCTCGAAAGAATGGCGTCAACCCTGTGCTATCTCTCGAGTAAGGACCGGCGACGAGGAACGCGCCCGTCCGATTTCACGGATCGGAACCACACCCCTAGAAGTGTATATATTTGGCACATGTGACTTTTCTATTCCACCTTTCCATGCCTACCGGCCTTTCTTTTTTTTCGTGGCAGCGCAGTCTTCGCAGCGCGCTCGTCCTCTACGTCGTGCTGCCGCTTGCAGCGGTAATCGCCATCACGAGTGCCCTGCTTCTGTATGCGTTCCAGTCGCGCGTCGAAGAGCGGTTGGAAGAGGACGTAGAGCTCATCGCCCGCGCGCTGGAAATACCGGTGGCGCAGGCTATAGAGCTCGGCCGGGTCGACGGGTTGTGGGGAGCGCTGCAGTCGGCCACCGGCATCAACCGGGTATATGGAGCCTACGTGTACGACCTCAATGGGGAGACGGTCGCTTCGACGGGTCCCGTTAACTATTCAACCGATTCGAATCGCCTCGCGGACTTGGCCGTTTCGGGCGATCGCCAGGGCCGCTACGACGAAGTGTCCGGGCGCCGCGTCTACTCCTACTTCGTACCGCTGAACACCCGCAGCGGCGTGCCGATGGGCCTTCTCCACGTAACGCGGCGCGAGCGGGACATTCGCTCCAGCGTCGTCGACCTGCGGCTGCAGATGTTGCTATTGTCCGCCGTGGCCGTGCTGTGCGTCGGCGGCCTCGTCCTCTACGGACACGGAGAATCCATCGGTCGGTCGCTGGACGAGATCCGTGACAGCATGCGCCGCGTGGAAGAGGGGGATCGAAGCCACCGCGCTCCCGAGACCGGACCGCGCGAGCTAGCCGAGCTGGCCACGGGCCTCAATGCGATGCTGGACAGCGTGGAGGAGGCCGAAGAGGAGGTGCAATCGAGCCGAGAGGAACAGCACGTTCTCCGCGACAGGCTGCGCCAGGCCGAGAAGCTGGCGGCCATCGGTACGCTCGCCGCCGGCGTGGCCCACGAGCTGGGAACGCCCTTGAGCGTCATCGACGGCAAGTCGCAGCGCTTGCGCAGACGGACGGACCTTGCCGACGACGTCGAGCGCGATCTGGAGGATGTCAGCCGGGAGGTTCGTCGCCTGGAGCACATCATTCGGCAGCTGCTGGATTTCGGGCGCCGCTACGATCCGGCGTACCGAAGCGTCTCGGCGGAAGGGCTCGTCACGGCAGCCGTCCGTGCGCTCGAGGACGAAGCCGAGCGAAGCGGGGTGAGCGTGAACGTCGAGCGTCACGGGGACGCGCGGAAGGTCGACGTCGATCCGCTGCGCATCGAGCAGGCGCTCACCAATCTCGTGCGAAACGCCATCGACGCCACGCCCGGCGGGCGCGTGTCCGTCTCCTGGGACGCGCAGCCCGACGAAGTCCGGTTCGTCGTAGACGACGACGGAGCAGGAATCCCCGAAGACGTGCGCGACCGCCTCTTCGAGCCCTTCTTTACGACAAAAGAGGTCGGGAAGGGGACCGGCCTGGGCCTGGCCGTCGTCCACGGCATCGCCGAAGAGCACGGTGGCGAGGTTGCCGTCGCGGACAGCAAGCTCGGCGGGGCGCGTTTCGTGCTGCGCCTACCCACGGTTCATTTCCAAGAAGGTCGACCCTCATGACATCGATAGAGAACGGACGACTCCTCATCGTCGAGGATGATGAAGCGCTTTGCGCCCTGCTGGCGGAGGAGCTGCGAGAGGTGGGCTACGACGTCGCGCCGGCCCATTCGGCAGGGGAGGCGCGCGGCGTGCTCGCCGAGTTCGATCCGGATGCCGTCGTCAGTGATCTCCGGCTGCCCGATGCGACGGGAATGGACCTCCTGGATGCGACCCGAGGACACCCGGCGCCTCCGGCATTCATCGTCATCACCGCGTTCGGCTCGATAGAACAGGCCGTCGACGCGCTCAAAGCGGGGGCCGACGACTTTCTCACCAAGCCGCTCAACCTGGATCATCTCGTACTCGCCGTGAACCGCTGCGTCGAGAGCCGGAGGCTTCGGATGCAGGTCGAACGGTTCCGAAGCATGGTCGGCGAACAGGACTTTCACGGGATGATGGGCCGTTCCGCATGCATGAGGGCCATGTTCGAACATCTTATCCCCATCGCGCATGCCGACGGTCCGGTGCTCATCACCGGAGAGAGCGGCGTGGGGAAGGAGCTCGTTGCACGGGCCCTCCACGAGGAAAGCCTCCGCGCCGAGGCGCCCTTCGTCGCCGTCAATTGTGCCGGCATCCCGCGCGAACTCCTCGAGAGCGAATTCTTCGGCCACGAGAAAGGCGCATTTACGGGCGCCGTCGGAGCGCGCAAGGGTCTTTTTGAACAGGCGGACGGCGGAACCATTCTGCTCGACGAAATCGGCGAGATGCCCCTCGCCCTCCAGCCGAAACTGCTCCGGGTACTGCAGGAGGGCCGCATCCGTCCTGTTGGAATGAGTACCGAACGCTCGGTCGACGTGCGGATACTGGCAGCCACCAATCGGGACCTGTCCGAGCGGATGGACGAAGAGACGTTTCGGGCGGACCTGTACTACCGTCTCTCCACGTTCCAGGTGCGGGTGCCGCCGCTCCGCGAACGCGGCGAGGATCTCGATCTGTTGGCGGCCCGGTTCGTCGAAGAGTTCAGCGTGCGGACCGACAAGCAGATTCGCGGCTTTACGCCCGAGGCTATCGAGGCCATGCGGCGCTACGACTTTCCCGGCAACGTACGCGAACTTCGAAACGCCGTCGAACGCGCAGTCGCTTTCTGCCCGGCCGGCGACATCCGCCTGTCCGATCTGCCCGAACGAATCCGCGCCTCGGCGCAGTCCGCGTCCACTGCCACGTCTCGGTTCGTGGAGAAGACCGTCACGGAGTGCGACCGGCTGCCGGCGCTGGAGGACGTCGAGAACGAGTACGTGCGGCACGTGCTCGAATCGACGAACGGCAATAAGCGCGAAGCGGCGCGCATTCTCGGCATCAGCCGGCGAACGCTCTACCGACGGCTGGACTCGCAGGAGTCGTAGGATGGGATTCTTCACGGCCGCTGGCAAAGAAGCAGCCCGAT
>CAZXHQ010000150.1:0-8050 GCA_964640145.1 uncultured Rhodothermales bacterium
GTACGTCCGCTCGCGGCGTCGTTTATCTTACGTACGGGCGCCTCAAGCAAGCTTGAGGTGCCCGTTTCAGGTGGTACGCCGGGCACCGTCTTTTTCCGGAAGAAAGCTCCATCGAAGTGTGAACCATTCCGACCGCGAAGAAAATGCCCTCGTGCGTTCGCTCGTGTTGATGTCGGCGATGTCGACGGCAGCCGACGTCGTCTCCGGCATGGCCGAGCGGCGCCGCGGCGCCGATCCGACGTCACAGGAGGGCCCGGAGGTGACGCGTCCGTATCTCAAGGCGGCCGCCGATGAGCTGGAAGACCACGTCGTCGCCCTCCGCGCGGGCCGGGCCCTCCGCCGGGACCGTCCGGCATCCCGGGTCGTGCACCTCGCCCGCGGTGTCAATGAAGTGTTGCTTCTGAACCGTCTCGTCCGGCTCTTCCACGGCATTCATCAGCGCCTGCTGAGCCTGTATCCGGCCGTGCCGGACGAGCTGGTGGAAGGCGCCCGCCTCCTGGAGCGCGCCTTCACGGACGAGCGCGACCGCGTCGGGGGCCGCCCTCGGCCCGGATTGCTCGAAGACGCAGAAATCTTTAACGTGTCCCTGCGCGCCCTCGTGGCCGGGCCGTGACGCCGGCCGGTCCGCTGAGGCGGCAAACATCTCACGTGCGCGAGCGTTACCAGTAAGATACGTTCCAGCCGACATCTCGGTGGCGCCCTACGCGGCAGGCACCTCCTCCGTCATTCTCCATTATCCATCGGTCCATGAGCAACGGAAAGGAAACGATCCTCAAGCAGTACGGAGCGGCCAACATCCAGGTCCTCGAAGGCCTGGAGGCCGTTCGCAAGCGGCCCGCCATGTACATCGGCGACGTGGGCATCCGCGGTCTTCATCATCTCGTCTACGAGGTGGTGGACAACTCGATCGACGAGGCCCTGGCCGGTCACTGTGACCAGATCGAAGTCTCGATCAACGAGGACGGATCCGTGACGGTCATCGACAACGGTCGCGGTATTCCGGTCGAGGAGCATCCCAAGGAGAAACGATCGGCCCTGGAAGTCGTCATGACGACGCTCCATTCCGGTGGGAAGTTCGACAAGGATTCCTACAAGGTATCCGGCGGGCTTCACGGCGTCGGCGTCTCGTGTGTGAACGCGCTCTCCTCCAGCCTGATAGCGACCGTACGCCGCGAGGGCCAGGTATGGCAGCAGAAATTTGCCTACGGACGGCCGCTGGCGCCCGTGCAGGCCATTCGGGATCTGAGGCCCGGCGAGCGGACGGGCACGCAGGTTCAGTTCTGGCCCGACGCAGACATCTTCAAGGAAACGGAGTTTCGCTTCGACACCCTCTCCACGCGCCTCCGGGAGCTCGCGTACCTCAACCGCAACGTATACATCGCGATCGAGGACCGGCGCGAGGAAGAAGAGGATCTACGACGCGAAGAGTATCACTTTGAAGGGGGCATCGTGGAGTTCGTCGATTATCTCGACGAGACGCGCAATCCGATCCACGAGCAGACCATCTATGTCGGCGACGAGGACGCGGACGTGCCCGTCGAGCTGGCGATGCGGTACAACGACGGCTACACGGAGAACGTCCTCTCGTTTGTCAACAACATCAATACGCACGAAGGCGGAACGCACGTCAGCGGCTTCCGCCGTGCTCTGACACGGACCCTTAAAGCGTATGCCGACAGGAACAACCTTCTAAAGAACAGCAAGGTGGATCTGTCCGGCGACGACTTTCGAGAGGGCATTACCGCGGTCCTGTCGGTGAAGGTAGCCGAACCCCAGTTCGAAGGGCAGACGAAGACGAAATTGGGCAACTCGGAGGTGCAGGGCGCCGTCGAGACGCTCGTCAACGAAAAGCTCGGTCAGTGGCTGGAGGACCATCCGCGCGAATCCAAAGCGATTCTCGAGAAGGTCTTGCTCGCCGCACAGGCCCGCCTGGCCGCCCGCAAGGCGCGCGAGCTGGTGCAGCGCAAGAGCGCCTTCACGAGCGGCGGCCTTCCAGGCAAGCTGGCCGACTGTGCCTCCCGGAAGCCGGAAGAGTCCGAGCTGTATCTGGTCGAGGGCGACTCGGCCGGCGGATCCGCCAAACAGGCGCGCGACCGCCACTTCCAGGCCATCCTGCCTCTTCGCGGCAAGATCCTCAACGTCGAGAAGGCGCGGCTCGACCGCATCCTCGAGAACGAGGAGATCAAGAACATGGTCACCGCGCTCGGCACGGGCCTGGCCACGACGGAGGATGATTTCGATACGGCGCGTCTCCGCTACCACAAAATCATTCTCATGACCGATGCCGACGTCGACGGCGCGCACATCCGGACGCTGCTGCTGACGTTCCTGTACCGCCATCTGCGACCGCTCTTCGAGCGTGGATACGTCTACGTAGGGCTTCCGCCGCTCTACAAGCTGCAGGTCGGGCGCACGGAGAACTACATATGGACGGAGGATCATCTCCAGCGCCTGATCAAGCAGCTCCGCGCAGAGGGGAAATCCAAGTTCAGCGTGCAGCGGTACAAAGGTCTCGGCGAGATGAATCCCGAGCAGCTCTGGGAGACGACCATGAATCCGGAAACCCGGCGCCTTCAAAGGGTGACCGTCGACGATGCCGCGGCGGCCGACCGCATTTTCTCTACGCTGATGGGCGACGCCGTAGAGCCCCGCCGGAAATTCATCGAGCGCAACGCGAAATACGCGACCATCGACGCGTAGCGCGCAGCGCCAGGTACCGACTCCGCCGTGATGAACGAGTCCAGCGCAACCCGTTTCGCATCCGACCGCCCGGACGTCTCCGTCGTCGTACCCCTCTACGACGAAGAGGCGTCGCTGCCCGAGCTGGCAGCCCAGATCCGAGAGGTGTGCGAGGAGGAGGACCTTCGCTTCGAGGTGTGGCTCATAGACGATGGCTCCCGAGACGGTTCGTGGCAGGTCATCGAGGCGCTCCACGAACAGGATCCGCGGTTTGCCGGCGTTCGGCTGCGGCGCAACTACGGCAAATCGGCGGCGCTCTCGCTCGGGTTCGAGCGAGCGGCGGGGACGTACGTCGTCACCATGGATGCCGATCTGCAGGACGATCCCGCCGAGATTCCCGGTCTGGTGAGCAAGCTCGAAGAAGGGTACGATCTGGTCAGCGGCTGGAAGAAGACGAGGCGTGATCCGCTCAGCAAGCGGGTCCCCAGCAAGTTTTTCAATGCGGTCACGCGGGCCATCTCGGGCATTCCGCTTCACGACTTCAACTGCGGCCTGAAGGCGTATCACCGCGACGTCGTCAAGAGCGTCAAGGTCTACGGCGAGCTGCACCGATACATCCCCCTGCTTGCCAGGTGGGAAGGCTATGACCGGATCTCCGAGCTCGTCGTGCGTCATCGCGCGCGCCGGTACGGAGAAAGCAAGTTCGGCCTGGACCGGTTTATAAAGGGCTTCCTGGATCTGATATCCGTCGTTTTTCTAACGCGCTTCGCCGCGCGTCCCATGCACTTCTTCGGGACGTTCGGGACGCTCGCCTTTGTGGCGGGCCTCGTCGTCTCGCTCTGGATTTCCGTCGACAAGATCGTTTTCGGAAATCCCATCGGCGATCGTCCGCTCCTGCTGCTCGGCGTCCTCATGATCGTCGTCGGCGTGCAGATGTTCACGACGGGCCTGCTCGGGGAGATGATCATCCGGCGGAAGATGGAGCGCACCGCATCCTATCACGTCACCGAGACGCTCGTGCCGTCGCCGCAGCCGGCTCCCGTTAAGGAGCAGCGCTAGTGCCTCGCGGCCCGCCCGGTCGATGCGGCCGGCAGCCGGGCGAAGCACGCAATCCGTCTCGGGTAAACACATTGTTCCATTTGCCGAGGGCCGCATTTGCTACAGTGTGTTTTCAGGGCGGCCGTCTTTGCCGCCCTCCGAAGCCGGGGAGACGGGACTAGTCGAAGCGGGAGGCTGTCTGCACGCTTTATGGCCCAAATATTCAAGCCGAGTGCGAACGTGCTGGCGCGGTACGGCCCGCCCGCAGCACTCCTGCTTCTCGGCCTCCTGGCATTCGCGTGGGTGCGCGCCGAATGGTCCCCATGGGTGACGAGGAGGGGGGTCCCGATCGACCAGCCCGTTCCATTCAGCCACCAGCATCACGTCGGCGGCCTGGGCATCGACTGTCGGTACTGCCACAGCGCCGTCGAGGAGTCCTCGACGGCAGGCATGCCCGAAACGCACACGTGCATGACCTGCCACTCCCAGGTCTGGACGGAAGCGCCCGTCCTAGAGCCCGTACGTCGCAGCTACGAGCTTGAAGAGCCCATCCGGTGGGTGCGGGTCTACGATCTGCCCGACTTCGTCTACTTCGATCACAGTATTCACGTCCATAAAGGCGTCGGCTGCGAGTCATGCCACGGCCGGGTCGATCAGATGCCCATCACCCGGAAGGCGTACGCATTTCACATGTCTTTTTGCCTGGACTGCCATCGGCAGCCCGAGAAGTTCATCCGACCGAGAGAGCTCGTCTTCGCCTTTGGCTACCAGCTGAGCGGCGAGCGGCAGCGCAGCGTCGGAAAGCAGCTCGTCGAAACCTACGACATCCACACCGAGCAGCTTTCGGACTGCTCGGTGTGTCACAGATAGAACCGAACAGGGACGATCGGCAACGTGAGGAACGAGGGAACCACATCGGGCCTGCTGGAGCGGCTCTCCAGGGAGAGCGGGCCGGAGTACTGGCGCAGCCTGGATGAGCTCCAGGATGGCGCCGAGATCCCGGATGGCCGCTACGACGAGTTTCCCGAAGGGGCGTCGGAGTTCACCGACCCGCTCGGCCGGCGCCATTTTCTGAAGCTGATGGGCGCCTCCCTGGCGATGGCCGGCGTCCAGGGGTGTATCTCGGGACCGCCCCTGGAGGAGATCGTGCCGTACGTAGAGCAGGCCGAGCGCGTGGTTCCAGGTCGGCCCTCATTTTATGCGACGTCGTTCCCGTTTCGCGGCTTCGCGCAGGGCGTTCTCGCCGAGAGCCACGAGGGACGGCCCACGAAGATAGAGGGCAATCCGGAGCATCCGGCGAATCTCGGCGGCACGAACGTGTTCATGCAAGCCTCCGTCCTCGATCTCTATGATCCGAATCGATCGCGCTCGGTACGTCGGATGGGAAACGTCTCGTCCGTGGACGCCTTCTACGCGGCGCTCGCGGAGAGTCTTCGGCAGGCGCGTGCCGACGGCGGCGCGGGCGTGCGGATTTTGACCGAGAAGGTGACCTCGCCTACGCTGGGCGATCAGCTCGGCCGATTCTTTGCGGAATACCCGAATGCCCGTTGGCACCTCCACGAACCGGTAAGCGCGCGGCACGTTGAGGACGGCCTGCAGCGCGTCTTCGGTGTGCCGCAGACGCCTCTCTATCAGGTGGAGGCGGCCGACGTGATCGTCGCGCTCGACTCCGACTTCCTCTTCGGCCTCCCCGGCAGCCTCCGCTATGCGCGCATGTTTGCCGGCCGCCGCCGCGTGCGAGAGGGTGCGGCCGAGATGAACCGGCTCTACGCCGTGGAGAGCACGGCGACGATTACCGGTGCCGCGGCAGATTACCGTCTACCCCTGCCGCCCTCGGAAGTCTACCGCGTGGTCCGCGCGCTGGCGGCCGGCCTCGACGTCGCCGAAGGTCCCCCCGTCTCCCTCGACGGCCGGGTGGCAGACTGGGCCGGCGCCGTGGCACGCGACCTCCAGAACCACCAGGGCCGCTCGCTCGTTATCGCCGGCGAGTCCCTGCCGCCCGACCTGCAGGCGCTCACGGTCCGCATCAACCGGCAGCTGGGGAACGTGGGGCGGACGCTCTCCTACGTCGAGCCGGTAGACGCGCGTCCGCCGGGCGGACACGCCACGCTGGAGCGCCTCGTGGAGGACATGAAGGCGGGGCTCGTAGAGTCTCTCCTCCTGTTCGGTGGAAATCCCGTCTACACCGCGCCGGCCGATCTGGAGTTCGAGGCCGCGCTCCGGAACGTGCCGCTGACGGCGCATCTCAGTCTCCACGACGACGAAACGTCGCAGGCCTCCACCTGGCACCTTCCGAGGACCCACTATCTGGAGCACTGGAGCGACCTGCGCGCGTTCGACGGCACGGCGAGCGTGGTCCAGCCGCTCATCGCGCCCCTCTACGTGTCCTGTCTTTCCGACCACGACCTGGCGTCCATGTTGCTCGGCGAGGCCGGCAGGCCCGCCTACGAGACGGTTCGCGCGACCTGGCGAGATCGTCTCGAAGGGCCGTTCGAAGAAGCGTGGCACGCGGCGCTTCGCCTGGGCTACATCCCGGGCACGGGCGCCCTATCAGCCTCCTCCGACAGCGACGGAACGGGGCGCTCCGCCGACACGCCGGCGGCGCAGGGCCCCGCCACGGCCTCCGGACTGCTGCCGGAGCCGGATTCTGACGTCGGCGTGGCGAGCCCGCCGCTGCCGCCCGGGGGCGAAGACGCTCTGCGCGACGGAACGATCGAAGTCGTCTTCAGGCCCGATCCGAGCATATGGGATGGAAGCTATGCCACGAACAACTGGCTCCAGGAGCTTCCCAAGCCGCTCACGAAGCTGGTCTGGGACAATGCCATTCTCCTGGGGCCCGATCTGGCCGCGCGCGAAGGCATCGCGAACGAACAGGTCCTCGAGCTGACGCTGGCGGGTCGAAGCGTCACCGGCCCGGCATTCGTCACGCCCGGCCACCCCGATCATACCGTCACGATCCATCTCGGCTATGGCCGTCCCCGCGCCGGCGACGCGAGCGGAAAGGGCTTCAACGCCTATCTGCTCCGGACGACGGAAGCGGCGTGGACGGCGCGCGGGGCGTCGATGCAGGTGCGCGACGAATTCCGGCTCCTCGCGACGACCCAGCGCCATCACAGCATGGAGGGCAGGAAGCTCGTCGAGGAGGCCTCCATCGAGCAGTTCCGCCAGAACCCCGATTTCATCCATGCCGACGAGCCGGACGAGCTGCCGACGCTGCTGCCGGAGTACGAGTACCCCCGCAACAAGTGGGGCATGACCATCGATCTCAACGTCTGCATCGGCTGCAACGCCTGCATCACCGCCTGCCAGGCCAAAAACAATATTCCGGTGGTCGGGAAAGACCAGGTACGCAGGGGCCGCGAGATGCACTGGCTCCGCGTAGATCGCTACTACAAGGGCCCGCTGCAGAACCCCGAGACGTTCTTCCAGCCCGTGCCGTGCATGCACTGTGAGAAGGCGCCCTGCGAGGTGGTGTGCCCCGTGTACGCGACCGTGCACGACGCCGAGGGCCTCAACGTAATGGTCTACAACCGCTGCGTCGGCACGCGCTACTGCTCCAACAACTGCCCGTACAAGGTGCGGCGCTTCAATTTCCTTCAGTATTCGGACTGGTCGACGGACGTGCAGTCGCTCCAGAAGAATCCGGACGTCACGGTGCGCAGCCGCGGCGTCATGGAGAAGTGCACGTACTGCGTGCAGCGGATCAGCGCGGCTCGCATCCGCGCCAAGAAAGAGGAACGTGCCATACGCGACGGCGAGGTGCGCACGGCCTGCCAGACGGCGTGTCCGACGGAAGCGATCGTCTTCGGCGATCTCGCCATGGAGGAAAGCCGGGTGCAGCACCTCGAACGGCAGCCGCACAACTACAAGCTGCTGCGCGAGCAGGGCACGCGCCCCCGCACCAGCTACCTGGCCCACTTCCGAAGCACGAATGAGGCCATTCCGGAGATCGAGAACGCCGACCATCCGATCGACCGGAAGGAGCATATTGAGGCAGCGGCCGGCCCGAGGAGCGAGTAGACGCCGATGGGAAGGAGCGACACGCAGATCGGAGTCGACGCGCCGGTTCTCGAGCCGGGGCAGTCCTATGATTCAGTCACGCGCCAGATCAGCGGGATCGTTCTCGAGAGGCGTCCGCCGCGGGCGTGGACGATCGGGTTCGGCCTCTCCTTCCTGCTCGTGATGCTTCTGCTCTACGCGCTGACGTTTCTGGTCGCCCGCGGCGTCGGAATCTGGGGCATCAACATCCCTGTGGCCTGGGGGTTTGCCATCGTGAACTTCGTCTGGTGGATCGGGATAGGCCACGCCGGCACGTTCATATCCGCCATCCTCG
>CAZXHQ010000151.1:0-2318 GCA_964640145.1 uncultured Rhodothermales bacterium
AGAAGGGTAAAGATCTGCGAGGTTCCAGCGGACGTCTTCCGCTCGGGTCTGTTCTTTCGCCATGAACTGAATAGGGACTGGTACGCTCGGTTTGACGTTTGATGGGCCCGGATCCAAACCGAACAGGCTACTCCTCGCCTTCTTCCTCCTGCTCCTGACCGATAAGGTAATCTTCGATGCTGCCGACGACGATCTTCACCTCGTCGTCCACTTCCACGGCGAGAATGTCTTCGGCGCGGATCATCTTCTTGATCTTCTTGCGGTCGATCTTTTTCAGGATGCGTCGCGCTTCCGTTCGTGTCACGGTGTCTTCCCGATAGTCCTCCGCGAAGGAGGCGAGAAAGTCGAGCGTATCCTCAGACAGCTCGATTACGCGGATTTCATCGTTCTCGTCGGAAAGAGCCCATCCGAGCTTGGCATCAATCAGATGCCGGTCGACCCAGCGAACGAGCGTCTGCTTCGAGATTTGGACCCGCTCGGAGAGCTGGTCGAGCGACATTTCTTCCACCGGAATCGAAAGGAAACTCTTTGTAGCCACGTCGTCGGGTCCTTTAATCGTTTAAAGATCGTGGCCTTTTATACGGCACGAGACAGCATTTTCGTTCCATCTCGGATACCGGCGCCTGCCGGCCCCGCCGCCGATGCGTGCGAACGTGGACGCGACTGTAGAAATTCCGTGACGACGACGAATATCGATGCTGTGTGCCCTACACTGCGGGTACATGCCGAGTTGAAAACGCTCGGCATCGATGGCATAACAACCTTTTGAACGAATATCTGCAACTATGCCCGTACGGAAAGCACGAGCCGCATGGAACGGCGACCTGTCCAGCGGCAACGGTACCATGAAGATGTCGAACTGGGAAGGTCCCTATACGGCCGCCTCACGCTTCGAGAATGGCGATGGAACGAATCCGGAGGAGCTGCTCGCCGCTGCGCACGCCGGCTGCTTCTCGATGGCTTTCGCAAACGAACTCGCGAAGGGAGGAAACGCGCCGGAAAGCGTCGAAACGACGGCGCACGTCCACCTGGAGACGACGAATAGTGGACCGGCCATCACCAAAGTCGAGCTCGTGACCGACGCCAGCGTGCCCGGCATCGACGAGAAGACGTTTCAAGAGACGGCGGAGTCCGCCAAGAAGAATTGTCCGGTCTCGAAACTCTTCGAGAGCGCCGAGATTACGGTGAAAGCAACGCTCACTCAGACGTGAGCTTGAAGCCCGAGCTCTGGTGGGGCCTTTCGTCCGCCTGTCCACCCGGCCCTTCAGTGCGTGCCTGTCGACGGGTTTGAGGACGCATTCGTCGACGCCCGAGTCGAGGGCAAGAAGGACGTCTTCCGGCCGGTCCTGCACGGTCACCGTGACGACCGGGCCCGACTCATCCGCGTTCCAGGTTTCTGCGATCCAGAAACGCGAGAAATCGATCTATGTGCGGGCCGCCGTATTCTACCGCGACCTCCGCGGGCCGCTCGCCGTCGAGGCGCACGACGAGGAGATGATCGCAGATGGGACACTGGACCATGAACTGCCCTCGTTTGCCCTCGAGACGCGCCAGCGTTCTGAAGTATGCGACGTCGGACGAGCAGTTGAGACACCGCCACCGCGCACCCTCGTTGGGCGTCGTGTCGGTTTCCACCGGCCGCCAGGGACTCAGAAACAGGAGTTGTTCGCTCGTCAGATGTCCGGCGTCGTCTGCAGTCATGGAACCTGGCGATAATCTTTCTTACTCGGAGCCGCCGCGCGGTAACGGATCGGAGACGGTGCGGCATCTCACGAATGTTATGGAGGATCCGGATCTATAGTTGGATGCGAGCCGCCTTGCCGTAGGCGAGGCGCATTGCCTCCTCTATAATTGTCTCGAGCCGCGAACGGGTCGCGCCGGATGCGCGGGAGAGCGCCGCATATGCTTTTTCAACGCGCTCGCCCCCCTGGTCGCGGTCCAGATCCGCGGGCGGCTCGAACAGCGTTCGCGCGGCGTACTGGGACACGGCCACTGCCGGCACGACCGTTCGATCGGCGTCCTCCGCGAACTCCGCATCGGCATGGTGCCGGACGGCGTCCGAGAGGTCGGCCGGCATGCTCCATTCGGAGGCCAGGCCTTCGCCATGCCGCATATAGTCGGTTCGAAAATGAGCAATCTCGTGCCCAATCCCCGGCGGCAGAGCGATCGGAAGGCCGGTGGGCGACCTCGATTCCTTCCAGAGCGCCAGGTAGGCTCCGGGATCCGACGACAGGAGAGACATACGTCCTATCTGGTGGATCAGGGCTGCTGTGCGCACGGTGGCGTGCCGCTCCATCTTCAATGCACGAGCCAGTGCA
>CAZXHQ010000151.1:2418-8031 GCA_964640145.1 uncultured Rhodothermales bacterium
AACAATCGGTCAGGCGCGCACGTGCCCTTTTCCGATGCCTATCCATTTGTAGGTCGTCAGCTCCTCGAGTCCCATCGGACCGCGAGCATGCAGCTTCTGAGTGCTGACGGCTACCTCGGCGCCCAGGCCGAACTGTCCCCCGTCCGTAAACCGCGTACTGGCATTCACGAAAACGGCCGCAGAATTTACGCGATCCACGAACGTATTCGCATGATTCCAGTCGTTCGTAAGGATGCTGTCGGAATGCTCCGTGCTGTGCGCTCGTATGTGTTCGACGGCCTCGTCTACGTCCGCCACGATACGCACGCCGAGGGTCAATCCGAGCCATTCCTGATCGAAATCTTCCGGACCGGCTTGCTGGAGGTTCAGCCCCTCCACCCTCTGGAGGATCTCGAGCGCCCGCTCGCTCGCGCGGAACGCAACGCCGCTTTCGTGGAGGCGGCGAGCGACCTTTGGCAGGAAGGTGGATGCCACGTTTTTATGGACCAGCAGCGTATCGAGTGCGTTGCACACGCTCGGGCGCTGCACCTTTGCATTTTCGACGATATCTTCGGCTCGGTCGAGATCGGCCGTCTCGTCGACGAACACGTGGCAGATGCCGATGCCCCCCGTGATGACGGGAATCGAGCTGCGTTCCCGGCACAGACGATGCAATCCGGCACCGCCTCGCGGCACGATCATATCGACGAACTCGTCCAGCCGAAGCAGTTCCTCGACGAGCGCCCGGTCCGGATCCTCGATGTACTGCACGGCATCTTCCGAAATGCCGCATCTACGAAGAGCCTGCCGGATCACCTCTACAAGTGCGACGTTGCTGCGAAACGTCTCGCTGCCTCCTCGGAGAATCACGGCATTTCCCGTCTTCAAGCACAGTGCGGCGATATCCACCGTGACGTTGGGGCGCGCTTCGTAGATCACGCCCACCACTCCGAGCGGAATACGACGCTTTACGAGGCGCATTCCGTTCGGCAGCACACGTCCGGCGAATTCGGCACCGACCGGATCCGCAAGATCCACGACGGACCGAACGTCCTTGGCCAGACCCTGGAGCCGGGCCTCATCCAGAAGCAGCCGGTCCACCAGGGCATCGCTCAAACCGTCTTGCTTTGCGGCCTGTACGTCGAGTCCGTTTTGACGCAGTACGTTCGGTGCGGATGCTTCCAGCTCATTGGCTATGGTCGCCAGTGCGCCGTTCTTCTGCTCCGTACTCAGAACGGCCAGAGCGTGACTCGCGGCCTTCGCCCTTCGGCCCATCTCCGTCAGTGAGGTCGTCTCTTGTACAGGCATCGGAGTTTGCATTGGCTTGCAGATGTTCAAACGAGAATGAGATCGTCGCGGTGAATGACGACCGGACCGTACGCGTAGCCCAGCAGGCCGTGGATGCGGTCTGACTGGGCGCCCTTGATCAGATCCACGTCGGAGCTATCGTAACGGGCAATTCCGCGACCCAGATCCTTGCCGTCCGGTCCGACGAGTCGAATGACGTCACCGCGTTCGAAGGTGCCTTCTACGCCGACCACGCCGGCCGGCAGCAGGCTCCCGCCCTTCTGGCGCAACGCCCGTGCAGCACCCGCGTCGACGGTAACCTTCCCTGACGCCACCGTGCCGCCGAAGATCCATCGCTTTCGGGTCTGCAGCGGCGTGTCGAGGGCTGGAAACGTCGTGCCGACGTGCTCGCCGGCCACGATTCGCCGCACGACGTCCGGCGCGCTGCCGGCGGCGATGACCACGTCGGCCCCCGCTCGGCGGGCAATGTCGGCGGCCTCGAGCTTCGTCCTCATCCCCCCCACGCCCAGTCCGGTCCTGCTGCCGCCGGCCGCGTCGTGAAGCTGCTTGTCGATCTGGCGCACCTCGGGGATGAGCTCGGCCTCTGGATTCCGGCGGGGATCGTCGGTGAACAATCCGGGCTGATCCGTGAGGAGAATGAGAAGGCTCGCCTCGGCGAGCAGGACGCAGAGCGCAGAGAGATTGTCGTTGTCGCCTACTCTAATCTCGGCCGTGGCCACGGCGTCGTTTTCATTGATAACGGGGACGATCTTGTGCGCGAGCAGGGCCTGCAGCGTATCACGCGCGTTCAAGAAGCGGTGCCGGTTCTCCACGTCGGCGCGCGTGATCAGCATCTGTCCGACATGGATGTCGTAGATGTCGAACAGCTGTTCCCACGTTTCCATGAGGCGGCTCTGCCCCACGGCAGCCAGCATTTGCTTATCGGCGAGCGTGGCGGGCATCTGATCTATCCCCAGCCGCTCCCGGCCGGCCGCGATCGCACCGGAGGTGCAGAGTACGATCCGGTGACCCGCATCGCGCAGCACGGCGCACTGGCGGACGATCTCCAGCATGTGTGCTCGGTTGAGCCGCCGCGTGCCGCCTGTAAGGACGCTCGTTCCTATTTTGATGACGATGCGCTTCGCCATGGGGGCCGCTTCCGATTCGAAAACACGTGCCAAGATCGCGTACGTTCGGTGCAGCCGCAACCCGGCTCGGCCCGAATGCCCTCGTCGGTGGGCCTAGCGGAGCACCTCCAGGGGCGAGGTCGATGCCGCGCCCACCTGGCCGGCGTCTCTGCTTATCGCTGCCGAATCTCGATCGACCTGAACTCGACCGTATCCGTCTCACCCTGAAGGCCGATGTAGCCGGACCGATTCGTTATCCCCCGGGCCCGGGTGATCGGCACGCCGTTCAACGTCACCAGGATGCTGTCACCGGCGACTTCGATCTCGAACGTCTGCCATTGTCCGGTGTCCCGGAATGCGGCAAACGCCTCGTCGGCGTCGTAGTCCGTCTCACCGTCCGGCATGCCGTGGCGGTATATATCGCCCAGCAGGCGCGGTCGTTCGGTCCGGTTCGTGGAGATGTCGCGGGTCTGGACCTGGTAGCTCCCAGCCGGCCATCCCCGCGCAAACGTCGATGACGTGTCATTCGCTCGAACGAAGATGCCGCTGTCGGCTTCGTCGGTTAGAAATCGGAAGTCCACACGCAGGTCAAAATCCGCGTACCTTCCTTCCGAACGCAGCCATCCGCCCGGACCCTCCACGCGCAGGACGCCGTCGCGGACACTGAAGTTGCCGGCATCCGTATTTTCCACGACCCATCCGTTCAGCGTCTGGCCGTCGAAGAGGGGCGTGAACTCGTCGGCCTCCTGGGCGCCTTGCGCCGCCTCTTCACCCCCTTCCGTCAGATCCGCCGGCGTCAGGCGATGGGCCACGCGCACTTCTCCCCGGTGATCGATCAGCCGCAGCATCACCGACCGGTTTTCCCCCTCACCGGAAAAGTCCAGCAGCCCGAAGTTGTAATCTCGGACGTCGTTGATGATGGGTCCGTCGAAACGGCGGTTGTGGCCCGTCGTCTGCCGGTGATAGGCATACTGGTGGTCGTCGGCCTCCACGGACGCCACCCCGGCGTTCGAGCTGATGAGCTCGTAGAACGGATAACCGCCGGTAAATTCAAGGCGGCTCAACGATCCGACGTGCCAGTCGCCGGAGAGGAAGAAGACGCCGTCGATTTCTTCGTCGAACATCCAATTGAAGAACTCATCTCGTTCGTCACCGAACCGCGCCCAGTACTCCTGATGGTCCTGACGGTCGATCGTGAGCGTATGCCCGCCGACGATGACTTTGAAGGTGGCCGTACTGGACCGGAGCGCGTCCTTCAGCCAGGCCAGCTGTCCGTCTCCCAGCATCGTCGCGCGATCCGGAGCCTCGTTGGGATCTCGGTGATAGCGGTCGTCGAGCATGAAGAAGTCCGCGTCGCCGATCTGAAACGAATAGAATATGCCCGGCGTGTCGACCGTCCCGGCGCCGGGATTCGGCCAGTACCGCTTGAAGGCTTCGAGAGACATCTCTCTTTGTGGGAAGGTGCGATCCGAGTTGTTCGGACCGAAATCATGATCGTCCCAGATTGCATAGGTGGGCGTCGTGGCCAGCACGGATCGCAGTCCCGGGAGATCCCTCAAGAATCGGTGATACCGGGTCATGGCCCACCACATCGTACTGTCGGGTACGTCGTAGGCACCGGTCCGCATGGGCATATAGTTGTTGTCGCCGATCAGCAAGAGCGCGTCCGGCCGGAAGATCCCCACCTGGGTCCAGATCGGCTGGATGGGTACGCGGCTCGGATTCGAGCAGGACGCAAACGCCACCGAGAACGAGGATGCGTCGCCGGGAGCCGGCGGCAGTCGAACTACCTGGGCCGTACTGGGACGCACGAGGCGGCCGTCGAGGGCGATTTCATAGTGCACGAGGCCCCCCGCAGGCAGCTCGTCGAGCGCGACCACGGCCACGTGCGGGGCCGTGGCATTCGTCCGTCCACGGGCCGTCCCGCGGACGAGCGGTTCGTCGCCGTGCTCCACCCAATAGTGCACGGCCACGTCGGCCGGCCCGTCCGCTTCGAGCCACACCGTCGCGGACGACGACGTGGCGGGGCCCAGCATCGGTCCGCTGAGTAGTTGCGGCTGAGCGGCGGCGTGGGTGACGGCCAACAAGACCAGGACGATCGAGGACGGCCAGCGGAAAGCGTTGAGATTCCAGTAATGCATCGTGTCGATCTGCGTGTTGCATATGCGGGATGGCACGGCGCAAACGACGGCGCCGGCGCGTACCTTGCAGGCCCCATCCCGGAACGAGGCCAGGGTGCCGGGAGGGGGACTCGAACCCCCATGGAGCGTTTCGCTCCGACGGATTTTAAGTCCGTTGCGTCTACCGATTCCGCCATCCCGGCGAGTGGTCAGAGAAATCCAGAGTTACTTTACGATACGATGCGACCCGCGCGCAAACGCCACCTCCGAATTCACCCTAAATGGATGCCCGTGCCTCGGGCGTGCGCCGCGTTCCGCCGGAAACCGCGGCGATGGGCGCTCGATCTGATACGCCGCGCTTTCGGACCGGGATGCAGGCCGAGAAGACGGTGGCGGTCGTCCGGCCGTACTCGTATGCTACTGCATGGACCAAGCACCCTGGTACACATACTTTGACCGATTCCAACGCCGCCTTCGAACCCTACCGCCGCCTCGCCGTCGAGGCGGCCGCGCGCTCGTACGTCCCGTATTCGGGCCGGCATGCGGCCGTGATTCTCTATTCGGAGGACGGGCGATGGATCCCGGGCGTGACGGTCGAAAGTGCGGCATTCTCACTTACCATTCCACCTCTGCTGAACGCCGTGACGACCGCCGTCGCGTTACGGATAGGAGCCGTCCGCGCCGCTGTCGCGTCGAGGCCGTTTCTGCCTCACGAGCTGGCTTTCGCGCGGAGGATGCATCTCCTCACCCACCTCGCCCCGACGGCCTCCTTCGCGCTGGGCACGCCCACCGACGCACCGCCGGGCGAGAGCGCCTCCCCGTTTGTGACCGTCCGAGAGGCCGGCGCAGCGTCCCCGGAGGCGATATCTGCGCCCGGCGATCGAGATGCTCCGTTGAAAGCGGGCACGTTGGATCCCCCCCGAGCGATCGCTGCCGCGCGGCGCATTGCCGGGCGAGCCTACGTACCGGAGTCCGACTTCCCGGTCGGCGTGCTGCTCGAGATTGAAGGCGAGGGATACGTCCCCGGCGTGAACGTCGAGCACGAGGACTGGATGCACATCCTGTGCGCCGAGCGTAACGCAATCGGGACGGCTATCAGC
>CAZXHQ010000152.1:0-8025 GCA_964640145.1 uncultured Rhodothermales bacterium
GGCAGCGGCGTTCGCAAGCACAGCCGCCGCTGCGAAAACGGCGATGAGCACACGTTTGCAAGCCATGGGGAGCCTCCTCCATCCAGCCGTTGCACCGCCGACCCCGTCACCAAGGAGCGGCCGAGCATCCGAAAGATCATCGTACTAACTTACGCTGAAAATGGTCGCCAGGTCGTGGCCGCAATCCGCCGGGTTGTAGCCTCGTCAGGTCGTCAGGTGGTCGCCGCAAGCCGCCAGGGTGTGGCCGCCGCAAGGCCGCGAAAGACCCGCGCGGACCGGGGGCGAGCTGGAAGGCCTCGCCCACGCGGCATCCGCGCGCCACGAACGGCAACGTCCCTGATTTGCTCAGAAGATGCCATTGCTGCAGCGATATCTCCCCATCGGTCTCGTGACCGTTCTGGTCCTTCTCGCGGGTTCGTCCGACAGGAAGATCGTGGATCCGCGCAGCCTGCCGAGGCTTTCGGTGACGATCGTCGATGCGTCCGGAGAACCCACGCCGGCCCGCATCCGACTCACTGACGCCGGCGGGCACGCCGGGCCCCTACCGGAACAGGCCGTCGCCGTCATGTACGGGATGTGGGACCATGCCGACGGATACGGATATCAGCCTGACAGCGCCTTCTACGTAGACGGGACGTTCGACGTCGAGCTGCCGGCCGGACCGTACCGGCTGGACATCTCGAAGGGCAACGAATACGTCGATATCCACGACACGATTCGGGTCGACGGCCCCGTCGCCCGCCAGTACCGTCTCGAGCGGTGGATCGATACGGCGTCGATGGGATGGTATTCCGCCGACGACCACATCCACGTTCGCCGGTCACCACGCGACGATCCTCTGCTGCTCGTCTGGACGGCCGCCGAAGACGTCCGCGTCGGCAATATGCTCCGGATGGGCGATTTCTGGGAAACATACTACTCCCAGTATGCCTTCGGTGAGGACGGCGTCTACAAGGCTGACGGATACATGCTGATGTCCGGCCAGGAAGATCCGCGAACACCGGAGCTGGGCCACGTGATCGGACTCGGCGCCTCCGAGTTCGTTCGCTTTCCCAATCGCTACTACCTGTACGACCTCGTCTTCGATGGCTTGCGGGCGTCGGGAGGCATTGGAGGTTATGCGCACCAGGCGGAGACCTTCCACGGATATAGAGGACTCACTCTGGACGGTCTGCGCAGAAAAGTCGATCTGGTCGAGCTCGTCCAGTTCTGTGCGCCGGGCGGGCCTCTCCTCACCGAGCATTTCTATCATCTACTGAATCTTGGCATTCCGGTCACGGCAACGGCCGGATCAGATTTTCCCTGGTGCGGCAAGCCCCACGACGGGTCGGACGAGATACCCGTTCACGAAAAGGCGCGCATCGGTAATGCGCGCTTTTATGCATACCTCGGCGACGACGAACTTTCCTACGACACCTGGATGGACGCGGTGCGAGCGGGCAGGACGTTCGCTACGAGCGGCCCGGTGCTCTTTCTGGAAGTGAACGGCCGGAAACCCGGAGCTGCGATAGATCTTGCGGAAAGTGGTGAGGTGACGATCGAGGCGACCGCGTATGGAAATGCAGCCGGCATCGCCCTGGAGTCTCTGGACCTCGTCGCGCATGGCGAGGTGATCGGCACGGCTTCGGCGCGCGATCCGGACCAGTCGCCCGAGCGCCTTCACGTCCGGTTGACGCTAGAGATCGAGGAGGGCGTGTGGATCGCGGCACGCGCCGAGGCCGGCCCCATGCAGGCTGCGCATACGACGCCGGTCTACGTCACGGTCGGCGGCGGCGGTTTTCACCATCCCGCGGCTCTGGACCATCTCCTGGATCGGTCCGAGAGTTACTTATCGGAGCTCGACAGCCTCATCGGCGAGCCGCACCACCGCGTCGGTGAGCACGCCTGGCGCTACCGGGACGGGCTTATGGAACGCATCGAAGCGGCACGCGCGGTGATGGAGCACATCCGTGAATCGCATTGACGGTTCGCATTAGACACGAATACGCACTATTGTTCGGAAGGTCATGCGCATCCTGCTCGTTCTAACGCTTTTACCGCTGCTGCTGGGCTGCGAGCCGGGTCCGGCCTCCGACGCGAACCCGGCCGAAGGCCCGCCCAACATCGTATTCATAATGGCCGATGATCTCGGGTACGGCGATCTTGGCACGTACGGACAGGAAATGATCCGAACGCCCCATCTCGATCGCATGGCTGCCGGGGGCCTCCGGTTTACGCAGTTCTACGCCGGCAGCACGGTCTGCGCGCCGTCGCGCGCCGTGCTCATGACGGGTCTGCACACGGGACACGTCCACGTCCGAAACAACGTGGGCTGGCAGCCCAGAGGAGACGTGCCGCTGCGGTCGGAGGACGTAACCATCGCCGAAGTGCTGAAGGAGGCGGGCTATACGACGGGTGCGTTCGGCAAATGGGCGCTCGGGCTGAAGGATACGCCGGGGGCTCCGTCGCGCCAGGGCTTCGATGCCTTCTTCGGATATGAGGATCAGTCGGAGGCGCATCACTACCACGTAGCCACTCTTCAGCAGATCGAAGACGGCGAGGTGGTCGACGTCGAGGTAGACAGCCTGGCCTACTCACACGACCTCATTATGAATGAGGCATTCGAATTCGTTCGCCGGCACCGCGACGAACCCTTCTTCCTGTATCTGCCGGTGACCATTCCGCACGCCGATCTCGTCGTTCCGGAGGCCTCGCTGCAGGAATATCTCGACGAAGAAGGCAGAAGCCTGCTTCCGGAGGCGGGGAGCGAGATCGGCCGAAGCTCGCCGCAGGATACGCCGGCGGCGGCTTATGCGGCGATGATCTCACACCTGGACCGGGACGTCGGCCGCCTCATCGATCTGCTCGAGGAGCTCGGTCTCGACGGAAACACCATCGTCTTTTTTACCAGCGACAACGGCCCGCATGCGGAAGGCGGCCACGACCCCGAGGTGACGGACTCGAACGGTCCCCTCCGCGGCATCAAGCGTGATCTCTACGAGGGCGGTATCCGGGTGCCCATGATTGCCTGGGGACCCGGACGGATCCCCTCCGGCGAGGTAAGCGATCACGTTTGGGCCGCCTGGGACGTGCTGCCGACTGTGGCGGAGCTGGCGGGACGTCCGGCGCCCACCGACATCGACGGCATTTCGATGGCGGGGGCGCTGACCGGGACGGGCCCCGCCGATCACCACAGCTCCCTGTACTGGGAATTTTATCCGGGTGGGAAGACGGAATTCAGGCAGGCCGTTCGCGCGGGCGACTGGAAGATGCTCCGCTTCAGATATCCCGACCGGCCCTCCCGCGTCGAGCTCTACGACCTCGACCGGGACCCGGGCGAGACGAACGACCTGTCCAAGTCGCATCCGGAGACGGCTGCCCGGCTCGTGCAGGCGGCGGACAGCCTTCGGTGGCCGCCGCAGCTGGAGGACTTCGTCATCTCGTGGCTCGACTGAAACCGCCGGCTTCGCACCGCTGATCGCCTGCGAGGCATCCAGAAACATAGTGCCCGAACTACCGGTAAAGGCGCCTATCATGCCGGCAGTCCGCTGGGCATCCGCGGCCGGTTGCCGAGGCACTCACGCCATCCGTCCAGCGATCTCGGCGACGAACTCTCGAGAGACCTGTTCATCGGCGTCGAAAACATGGCAGCGCGCGTCCGCCTCGTCGACATAGCCGAGCGGTTGGGTATCACGAAAGTCACCGTCTCGAAGGGCCTGCGGGATCATCCGGACATTTCCGAAGAGACCAGGCGTCTCGTCAAAGAGACCGCAGCCGAGATGGGCTATTCGCCGAACCTGCTGGCGCGGTCGCTCTCGGCGCAGAAGACGTATACGCTGGGCGTCGTCGTACCGAAGATCGCCCATACGTTCTTTTCCTCCGTCATCGACGCCATACAGGACGAGGCCACGGCACAGGGCTACGGCATCCTGCTCGCCGTGTCGAACGAGCGGGCGGATCTCGAGCGGCAGCACATCGATCGGCTGCTGGCCATGCGCGTGGACGGTCTGCTGGTTTCCGTCTCGAAGGAGCGGCCGGTCGAGGAGGTCTACGAACAGGTCCGATCGATGCGCATTCCGCTCGTCTTCTTCGACCGCAAGATCGACGGGATGCCGTTTTCGAGCGTGACCGTAGACGACCGTGAGGGGGCCTACCGCGCCGTGTCGCATCTCATCGAGCACGGCTATCGGAATATCGCCCACGTTGCGGGCAGCTCCGACACGGCGATCGGCCGCGAACGCATGGCCGGGTATCGCGATGCGCTTGCGAACCACGGCATCGAGGTCGACGAAGCCTGGGTCGTCGAGGGCGGCTTCGATGAGCTGCACGGCTACGAAGCCGGCAAACGGCTCCTCGACCGAGGCGCTCTTCCGGAGGTCATCTTCGCCGTGACGTTCCCGGTCAGCCTCGGAATTTATGCGGCCCTCCGCGAGGTCGATCCGAAACTGCCCGACGAGGTCGAGCTGATCGCCTTCGGCGCCGGCGGCTTCGACGAATTGTATCTGACCTCCCATTTTTGCGTGCGTCAGCCGACGCAGCAGATGGGGAAGCAGGCCGTCTTGCTGCTGCTCGATGAAATCGAGACGCTCGAGCGGGAAGAAGAGCCGGAGGTGCGTCACGTTACGCTGCAGACGAGCTTGATCACCCCGCGGGACGTCGTGAAGGATTCGTATGAACCGGCGTCGACGGCGTGACGCGGCATGACAGGTCCATCTCCCCGTATTATGCTCATCCGCCCGCTTATCCTCATCCCGCTCATGCTCGCAGGAGCCTTCCTGCAGCAGGGCTGCACCGAGGAGAAAGCCCCTATCGTTTTCAACCCGGATACGAGCTGGTGCTGGTTTCAGGACGAACGGGCGCTCATCGATCGCGGCCGCCTGCTGCTCGCAGGCGTAAGCAGCGAGGGCGACGTGACGGTCACGGCCCACGATCTGGAGACCGGCGAGAACACCGTCCACGTGCTGCACGACACCCTGCAGGCGAACGATCACGCCGTGCCGGCGCTGTTTGTCCGCCCCGACGGCCGCTATCTGGCGGTATACTCTCGACATAACGGGGACTATACCTTCTGGCGGATTACCGAGGAGCCGGGTGACGTGACGCGATGGGGACCGGAACGCCGGTTCGATAGTCAGGCGCGGACGACATACTCGAACCTGTATCGGATGGCGGAGGAGGGCCGCATCTACAACTTCACGCGGACGCGCCATTGGGATCCGAATTTCCTCGTTTCCGACGATCATGGCGACAGCTGGAGCTACGGGGGTCGACTCATCGACGGCGGCGGAAGCGAGCAGCGTCCCTACGTTCGATACGCCGGAAACGGGATCGACGAGATCCATTTCATCACCACCGAGCAGCACCCGAGGGATTTCGCGAACAGCGTTTACCATGGCTACGTCCGGGACGGCAAATCTTATCGCAGCGACGGATCCCTGGTAGACGAGGACATTTTCGATGAGGCGGCTCCGCCCGCGCACGCATTTACACGCGTCTTCGCAGGGGACGAGAACAACGTCGCGTGGACGAGCGACGTCGAGCTCGACCGGGATGGACATCCCTACGTCGCCTACTCCGTGACCAAAGATCGGATCGAACCCGAAAAAGGAGGGATGGACCACCGGTACCGCTACGCGAGGTGGGACGGAGAGGCCTGGCACGATACCGAGGTTGCCTATGCCGGCACGCGCCTCTACGAGGGAGAGGATGCCTATACGGGATTGATCGCGCTCCATCCGTCCACGCCGGAGGTGGTATTTATATCGGCCAATGTCGATCCGATAGGCGGCCGGCCCTTGCTCGTCGACGGCGTGCAGCGGTATGAAATCTTTAGAGGAGAAACGGACGACGAGGGCGCGACGTGGGATTGGACGGCGATCACCCGGGATTCCCTGGAAGATAATCTCCGGCCCATCGTCGCTGCGGGCGGCGAGACGTGGGCCCTCGCATGGCTCCGCGGCGAGTACCATTCCTACACGGATTATCGTCAGGCGGCGGTCGGACTCGTTTTCGACGAGCTTCCCGAATAGGTGATTGCGAGGAGGCAGGCCGCCGAGGCGGCGCTCTGTGTTGTAGATATCGACGCTTTGAATTAAGGTGGACGTACGACAGCCACGAAATTCCCGACATCACCGGCCCTTTCCCGACATCACCAGCCTAGAGCTCCAGAAGTGATGACCAGAACCGCCATGAGACATACGACCGCCCTCCTGACCGCATGCCTGGCGCTGACCACTGCGCTGATTCGCCCCGCCTCCGCCCAGGAGGCGAATTGGATCCCCCTCTTCGACGGTGAAGCGCTGGAGGGCTGGAAACAGCTCAACGGCGAAGCCGAATACCGCGCCGAAGACGGCGAGATCGTCGGCGTCGCGACGCTCAACACGCCGAACAGCTTCCTCTGCACGGATCGCGACTACGGCGATTTCTTCCTGGAGTACGAATTCAAGGTCGATCCACGGCTCAACTCCGGCGTCCAGATCCGGAGCCTCAGCCTGCCGGATTATCGCGACGGCCGCGTCCACGGCTATCAGGTGGAGATCGACCCGAGCGCGCGCGCCTACACGGGAGGGATCTACGACGAAGCCCGGCGCGGCTGGCTCTACCCGCTCAGCCGCAATCCGGAGGGTCGGGAAGCCTTCAGGCAGGCGGACTGGAATGCCGTGCGGGTCGAAGCGGACGGCCCCACGCTCCGCACGTGGGTCAACGGGCAGATGGCCGCCCATCTCGCCGACGACATGACGAGTGACGGGATGATCTGCCTCCAGGTGCACAGCATCGGGGATCCTGGTGTAGAAGGAGCACAGGTCCGCTGGCGAGACCTTCGCATCAGGACGCAGGGCCTCGAGAAGGATCGCCTGCCTGTCGACCCGGACGTTCCGGAGTTCAGCTATCTGGTCAATGAGCTGACGGACGGGGAGCAGCGCCGCGGCTGGCGCCTGCTGTGGGACGGCCATACGACCGACGGGTGGCGCGGGGCGCGTCTGGACGACTTTCCGGACGTGGGCTGGACGATCGAAGACGGCATGCTGACCGTGCTGGCCTCCGGCGGCGCCGAATCCGCCCATGGCGGCGACATCGTCACGGAACAGCTCTTCGGGGACTTCGAGCTGGAGCTGGATTTCATGCTCACCGACGGTGCCAACTCCGGCATCAAGTATTACGTGCAGCCCGATCTCAATCGCGGCCCGGGCTCGTCGATCGGCCTGGAATACCAGATTCTCGACGACGAGACACACCCGGACGCAGCCCAGGGCGTGGGAGGTAATCGCACCGTGGCCTCGCTGTACGATCTGATTCGGGCCGAGAACCTCTCCGTCCCGTCCCGAGGCAAGCCGTTTAACGGCGTCGGAGAGTGGAACCGGGCGCGGATCGTCTCGCGCGACGGTCGGGTGGAACACTGGCTCAATCAGTTCAAGGTGCTTGAATACGACCGCGGCACGCAGGCCTTCCGCGCCCTCGTCGAGAAGAGCAAGTACGACGAATGGCCGAACTTCGGCCTGTGGGAGCAGGGCGTGATTCTGCTGCAGGATCACGGCGACCGCGTCTCGTTTCGCAGCATCAAGGTGCGCGAATTTTGAAATCGACCCGATACGAGGCGTCCGGATCTTCTCGATGCCGAAGGGATCCTACTAGACCGGCCAACTCCCAAACCATGAATCAACCTCTCATATGAACATGTTGAACCGACAGACATCTCACGGCACGCTCTCCCTGGTCGTCGTTCTCTGCCTGGCGGGAGCCGGACTCACGGCTTGCGAAACAAGCGGGGAGGAATCGATGGAAACCGAACTACAGGCTGAGGAGGCTCCGGCTATGAACGCGCTCACGACCATGGAACGCGAGGAGGGATGGCGGCTACTCTTCGATGGTGAAAGCCTCGATCAGTGGACCGGCCTGGGCCGCGACAGCATCCCTGAAGGCCACTGGCGTGTCGACGACGGCGCCATCCAGAAGGTGGCGTCGGGCGACGTGCCGACCGCACCGGACGGACAGCCGCTCGAAGGCGGCGACATCATGACGACGGACACCTTCCGCGACTACGAGTTC
>CAZXHQ010000153.1:0-6649 GCA_964640145.1 uncultured Rhodothermales bacterium
AGGATCCAGAACGTCGCGATGACCAGAAAAAAATAGGCCGACAGCATGAGCGCGGCCGGCCATTCATCTCGCCGGATGTCGGCGAACTGGCTGTAAAAGATGTCCTTAAGCATGCGAGAAGCAACCCTAGCTCAAACTCGACCACACGTACGCGATGGAGCGTGGGGAGGTTGATCGCCGCATGTAATATATCGGTAGGAACTCCGCTCTCGAGTGCGCAGCCGGCGCCGAGGCGGAGGTATCAGGCGGCCGCTGACGGCGCCGGCTGCAGTTCTCGTAGGGCCGGTGTGCCGGCGGCGCCCTTATCGGTTCGCCGGCGCTCCCAGCCGCGGAATGCAGCGAGATCCTCGGTCACGGTCCGCACCACGGCGGCAATTACGGCGGCGTCGTCGACGAAGCCGATTCCGGTGAGGACGTCGGGGATCAGGTCGGCGGGATTGAGGAAGTAGACGATCGCGGCCACGATGTAGACGACAGACTTCCAGGGAACGTCCCGATATTCTTTCGCGGCCCACGCTCGAGCCAGGCGAATCATGGACCGGAGGTCGCGAGAGACCCGCCTCAGTGCACTCTCATGACGGTCGATCTTCGAATAGGCCTCTCTCGTGAGGCGGACGACGCGAAAGCGTCGCCGCACGGCGCGCCGTGCGGCCGTCTCCGCCAGATCGAAGGCGCGCCGTTGGGGGGTGGTCAGCTGATTGTTCGGGGCCGTCCTGGATTCCATGATCTGCTCAGGCCAATCTGACGTTGGTTGGCGGGTGCATCGTATGCCCTGCGGCGCTACAGAAGGCCGCTGTAGGCGCCCGTGGAGATCCTCTCGGCTATATGCGGTGACGTGGCCTTGATGAGGAGCGGCATCAGTGCGTCGCGCACGACGACGAACTCGTCGTGCAGGTTGGGGTCAACCGGGTGGGCCGGCGGGATCTCATCCGTAAACGGATCAATCTGCGATCCGTTCTTCCAGTAGCGGTAGCAGACGTGCGGCCCGGTCGCTAGGCCCGTGCTGCCTACGTACCCGATGACCTCTCCCTGCTTCACCTTGGCGCCCGGCCGGATTCCGCCGGCGATGCGTGACATGTGCAGGTAGCCCGTCGTGTAGGTGGCATTGTGCCGTATCTTGACGTAATTGCCGTTGTAGCGTTTAACCTGAGCCTCCAGAACGACGCCGTCGCCCACCGAGTAGATGGGCGTGCCCGGATCCGCCGCATAGTCGGTGCCCAGATGCGCCTTATATCGCTTCTGGACAGGATGGAAGCGGCGTTTTGTGTAACGCGAGCTGATCCGCTTGTATTTCAACGGCGCCTTGAGCAGCGCTTTGCGGAGGCTGTTGCCGTTCTCATCGTAGAAGTCGGGTCGCTCGCCTTCATCGAAATAAAAGCCGAAATAGTTCGCTCCCCGATGACCAAATCGGGCGGCGACGATGCGGCCGATACCTATCGCTTCGCCATCGATCGAACGCTCTTCATAGATGACGTTGAAGTCGTCGCCTTTCATAATGCGGAAGAAATCCACCTGCCAGGCGAACACTTCCGAGAGGGCCGTGGCGAGTTCCGGCACGAGGCGGCCCGGCAACTGCTGCTTCTCGAGCGTCTTGTAGAGCGAGCTCTCGATCGAACCGCTCAGGCGTCGACGCTCGACCCGCACGTCTCGCTGTCCCTCGTAGACGGCGGTGGAATCGGACGCCAGGTCGAAGACGAGGTAATTGACCAGATCCATTTCATAGACCATGTAACGGGCCGTCGCCATCGAGTCGCGATAGAGCCGAATCGGCCTGCCGGCTTGCAGTGACCGGACGTTGAAGACGGGCTGTACCGAGTTCGCGATCGTCACGACGTCCGCATAGGGCACGTTGTGTTCGGTAAGGATGTCGGCGAACGTTTCGTTGCGCCGGATCGTACGGTCGATGACCTCGAAGTCGGAGAGGGTGATGCCGTATTCGTCGGATGCCTGCGCGGCTTTCTTCTCTACCGGAGCGGGTATTCCGGCCGTTTGATAGACCGGCTGATTTCTGCTGACGAGGACGGAAAGGACAAGGAAAGCCCCGAGTGCAGCGGCCGCGCCGCCGTACTTCAAGATCGTGCGAGTACGCATATAAAACCTGGACGTCTGAAGGGTTGCGCAGGGGCTCGCTCATCGCCGTCGGGGTGGTAGGTAGATGAGGTTGCTCGGCGAAGCGTCTGTTAGCGCCCTATAAAGTATCTTCTCGGAGAGGCCAGGGTTACCTACAGAGTAGGCAAAACATACGCCCCAGGGCCATGTATTGCAAACAATGGCCTCACGTTTTGGAAGGCCAGGTTCGTTCGTCTCCGCCCTCCGCGCGATTCGCCCACCGTGCCAGCACGAAAAGAAAGTCGGAGAGTCGATTGAGATAGACCGAGGCGGCCCGTGAAAGCTTCTCGCTTTCGCCTGCCGCCAGAACGAGTCGCTCGGCCCGCCGGCAGGCAGTACGCGCGACGTGTAACGCGGAGGCTGTGCGCGTCCCGCCCGGCAGGATGAACTGTTTCAGCGGCGGCAACTCTGCTTCGAGCTCGTCGATCGAGCCCTCGAGCCGTTCGACGTCATCCATCGTCACCCGGGGCGCGCTCGGCCGGGCGTCGCCGGGCGTGGCGAGATCGGCGCCCAGAACGAACAGGTCCTCCTGCACGGCCGCGAGCAGCTCGTCGAGCCGGTCGAATTCAGGATGGCCGGTGGACAGCGATCGGGCCAGTCCGATGAACGAGTTCGTCTCGTCGACCGTGCCGTAGGCGGCAATCCGTGGGTGCGTCTTCGGCACCCTGCCGCCACCGAACAGTGCAGTCGTTCCTTCGTCGCCGGTTCGCGTGTAGATCTTCATTCGCCAGAGGGGTGTCGCGAGATAGGACGTTCGTACTGAATGTGAGTGTGCCCGCTCGGCTCCCGACCGACGCAGGCGTCCATCCGAAAAACCTCCGCGATGAGTTCCTGGCTGAGCACCTCTTGCGGAGAACCGGAGGCCGCCATGCGGCCCCCATTCAGCACCAGCAGCTCGTCGGCGAACCGTCCCGCCATCTCGAGATCGTGGAAGACGGACACGGCCGTTCGGCCGCCGGCGACGAGCGTCCGGATGATGTTCATGAATTCGAACTGATAGTGGACGTCGAGGTGGGCGGTAGGTTCGTCGAGCAGCAGCACGCCGGCTTCCTGGACGAGCGCCTGCGCGAGGAAGACTCGTTGAAGTTCGCCGCCGCTCAATGAAAGGACGCTGCGGTCTTCGAAACCAGCCAGATCCACGCGATGCAGCGCGGCGGCCATGCGCGTGAGGTCGTCGCTGCCGTAGTCGGTAAGCCATCCCTTGTGGGGTGACCGGCCCAGCAAGACGAGCTCAGAAACGTTGAAGTCGAAGGACAGCGAGACGGACTGCCGCACGAAGGCGAGGCGCCGGGCCAGCTCGCGAGGCTTCCAATCACGAATCGGCCTTCCGTCAAGCTGAATGCGCCCGTGAAAGGGAAGGAGGCCGCTCATCGCCCTGAGCAGGGTCGTCTTGCCGCTGCCGTTGGGCCCCAGCAGGCCGATCAGACGTCCGCCTTGAACGGAGAACGTGACGTCGTGCAGGATCCGGGTCGCCTCCAGCGTGACGCCGACGCCGCGGACCTCGATCACGGGGCCGGTCATCTCTGCAGGTTGCATGGCGGGTGCGGATCCGGGAATGCAACCATTGCGGGACCCTTACGACGCGAGGCATCGTGCAATCGGGCAGGCAGGCATATGCGATGGAATGATGAAATTCGCTTGGCAGGCATAATGTGTTTCGATCGAATTCCCGGTCTGCTCGCGGCCGCGGTGCTGTGTGTACTCCTCGGATGTGACACGCACGAGCAGCAGGATGCTTTCGTGGAAGAGGCCGGTCGACCGCCCTCGGGCATTACGCGCGTCGATGCGTCGGGAGAAATCCTCGGAGAGGACGAGGACGATTGGCGCACGTCGCCGGCGCATCGTGGAGTGATCCGGATCGCTCCGGCTGAGCCGAATCCCGTTCAGGTGGGAGGGTTCGTCAGCATCCGGGTGAACGTAAACGTATTCAATGCCGTTCAGGCGCCCCTCCGCGTCGAGACGCTGCGCGACAACCGGCTTCGAACGCTCGACGCCATCGAGCAGGCGGCCGACCCCGGTGCGTACGTCTTCAGCTTCTCGGCTTCAGAGATCGGCGCGCCCGGCATCCACCGGCTCTACATTTTCGACGGAATCGGTGAACTGGTCTCTTACGGAGATGTAAGGGTACAGTAGGCAGAGGGTCCGCGTCCCCCTTCGGAGAATCCGCCAGCTATTTGAGCAACGTCATCTGCCGCGTGGCCGTGAAATTCTCCCCTTGCACGCGGTAGAGATAGATGCCGCTCGGAATATCGTCTGCGACGAAGGTGAACTCCCGCATCTCGCCGCTCTGCATCTCGCCGCGAAAGAGCTGTTCGATGCGTACCCCGAGAAGATTGAAGACCTCCACGGTCACCTCCTGGCGGTCGTCCACCGTGAGCGAAAAGCTCGTCTGCGGGTTGAACGGATTCGGATACGCCGCCGAGAGCGTGAACGTGTCCGGCTCCTCGACGCGGTCGTCGGCCGCCGCCGATCGCGCCGTCATCGGACCGAACGCGAGAAGGATAAGAAGTAGCGGTAGTAGCGTGTAATTCATACGCATATCCGTCCCCGGACGGAAAAATGCTGGTCCTCGATGGAAAATATTGCTCCTAAGTGGTGCGTCAGTGCGAGACCTCCACCATACATACCCGCTGACGGGCTCGGAAGGTTTCGCCCCTGCCGTAATATAACGCTTGCGTCGCCTCGCCGCATTGGCCACCCATCGTTCTCTATGCGTCCATGTTAACTCACACTGTTAACTCACACTGTGTAACGCACAAAAACCAGGCCGAAACGCACGGAAGGAAGGAGGCACCTCTTATACGTGTTCTTCGGTAAAGGCCATCACGAGGTCCTTCAGCCCCGCTTCAAGAATGCGGTCGTGGGCGGCGCGCAGCGGCATCCACTCGCGTCGTCGCCGCGATGACTCGGGCCACGTCTCGAGCACGCGCTCGACCTCCATGAGGAAAACACGCACCTTCGTGGGCCCTCCGGCGCCGACGTGCACGTAGGAGCCGAACGGGACGCGCCGTATCCGTCCTCGCACGCCCGCTTCCTCGTAGGCTTCCTGGCGCGCCGACTCCACGTCACCGAGATGCGACTCGACGTTGCCCTTGGGGATGATCCAGCGCTTCCGCGTACTGGACGTTATGAGAAGAATCTGCATTTCAGCTCCCACACGTCGGTACGGCAGAACGCCGGCCTGGTCGGGCATGTCTTGATCGGTGGACATCTACCGCGTCAACGGTGCAAATATAGGACGACGTGCGCCATAGGTCGACGCCGCATTCGCATACCACTGCGCCGCGGCCGCTGGTTCTGCGGATCCTCACCCTTCACCACATTGTTAACGAACCTGGACTGCGCCGGTGCGCAGGCATCGGCGGGTGCACCACGCACTTTGACCCGAAGACGTAAAAGCTTATTTTTACGTGGCCACGGGCGTGTATTGAATCGAGTACGAACAGATACAGAGGATCGGCCTTCTCGAGCTTCCTTTCTTGCATACGGTCTTCGGTGCCGTGGAGCGGATGCTCCGCTGTCCCCATCGTGTTTCTCCGCATCGGATCCCGCGCGTCATGAACGGCCACGTACTCGTGCTCAACAACGATTACCGTGCGCTAACGGTCTGCAGCGTGGAACGTGCCGTCGTGCTCGTATTCCTGCAGAAAGCCGACCTCGTCGAGGCGCTTCCCGACCGATACGTGCGGTCGCCGACCACCCGGTTTCCGTGGCCGAGCATCGTTCGCCTGCGCGGCTACGTGACGGTTCCGTACAAGCGGATCATGATATCGAGAAAGAACATCTTGCGCCGCGATCGCTTCCGGTGTCAGTACTGCTCGAGTCGAGACCGGCTGACCATCGATCACGTGCGGCCCAAGTCGCGCGGCGGACGCGACAGCTGGGAAAACCTGGTCGCTGCGTGCACGCCGTGCAATAATCGCAAGGGCAATCGAACGCCGGACGAGGCGGGGATGGCGCTGAGCCGAAAGCCGTTCCGTCCGAGCCACGTGATGTTCATCCGCGATTACATAGGGACTTTGCATGAAGCCTGGAAACCCTACCTCTTCCTGAAGTAAGACGCAGACGCTCCGTCGCCTTCCCGTCCGAGGATTCTAACCGTGGCTCAGCACCGGTCTCTGCTCGTCGCCCGTCTGCTCTGGATCGTCCCCGCCGTTCTGCTTTTTCTGACGGTCAATCAGGCCCTGGTGGCGCTCGACCTCCGGGAGACCGTACAGCGCGGCCGGGTCGTTACGGCGGAAGTGCTCGGCTTTGAGACGACCGAGCGAGCCGACATCACGATGGCCTCGGTTCGCCTGCGCCTTCCGACGGCGGACGGGCAGGTCGAGCGCGAGCTGCCCCTGCCCATCACGTTTGTGCGTTCGCTGGAAGGCAGCGACTCGCTCGCGGTGTTCGTAGCCGCTGGAGCCGATCAAGAGATCGTGATTGCCGAGATCGGTCGTGCGCAGTGGCGCCTGGCTGCCATAAACGGAGGCATCAGTCTCGTCGGTTTCCTCCTCGTCTTCTGGGGCGTTTTTGCGTGGAACCGGTATCTCGTTCA
>CAZXHQ010000153.1:6749-7967 GCA_964640145.1 uncultured Rhodothermales bacterium
AAGGCCTGACCTACCGCGCCATCGGACCGCGCGGCTCGCGGGGCTCATCCGGATACAGATCCGCCACCCACTCCCCATAGCCGTTGAAAAGCTGCGTGTCGACGCGCCCTCCCGTGTTGAGCAGTTCCTCGGTGGCCTGGCTCCACCGCGGATGCGGGATGTTGGGATTCACGTTCGAGAGAAAGCCGTATTCCCTGGGCTGAAGATCGTTCCAGAAGGTCGCGGGCTGTCTGTCGGTAAACTCGATGCGCACGATCGCCTTCGGACCCTTGTAGCCGTATTTCCACGGCAGCGCAAGCCGGAGCGGAGCGCCGTTTTGTTTTGGAAGCGGCTCGCCGTACATGCCCGTAACCACGAAGGCAAGCTCGTTCATGGCCTCGTCCATCCGAAGTCCCTCGTAGTACGGCCACGGATACCAGGGCTGCTTGTCGATGCCCTGCATCTCCTTCGGGCGGTTCACGGATACGAACCGCACGTACGTGGCGCGCGAGAGCGGCCTGCATCGTTCGATGAGGTTGCGCAGCGGGAAGCCGGTCCAGGGGACCGTCATCGCCCAGGCTTCGACACACCGGAACCGGTAGAGTCGCTCTTCAAGATCCATCGATCGAATGAGGTCTGCCACATCCAGCGTGCGGCGCCCTTCGACCATGCCCCGAACGTCGATGGTCATCGGAAAGGGCTCGTAGGGCTCGGTAAGCGGCCAGATTTCTTTCGACGATCCGTCGAACTCGTAAAAGTTGTTGTAGGAAGAGGAGAGCAGCCGGTCGGTGACGTCACGTTCTGGGACGTTGAAGTCCTCGTTGCGCGCGGCGGGATATCCTTCTCTGGGAGCCGAGGCGGGGATGGTGTCGAGCGGACCGTCCGGCAGATTTTCCGCATGCTCCGGCGTCTCGCAGTTGGCCGCTCCCAGGGCCGTGAGGCCGACCGCCCCAAGGCCCAGTGCCTTGATGAACTGGCGCCGATTGCGATAGACGCGTTCGGGCGTGACGTCGCGTTCGCGAGCCTGCCAGCCGGGCGGCAGGATGATGGTAGACATGGCACGGGCCCCGTTCAGAGAAGTTCATCTATGCTTCATACCAAAGGGACGGAGGGGCCGTTCCTGGCGTTGGAACGCGCTCCGGCATCCAGTATATTGCAAGCCGTTCATTTACGGTAGTGATAAGCCGCTGTTGGGGGTGTCTCGCCGGGAAAAGGCGAGGCTGAGATGATACCCTTGGA
>CAZXHQ010000154.1:0-7890 GCA_964640145.1 uncultured Rhodothermales bacterium
CTGCTCGATGTCACCGGTCCCACCGACGACGTCAACGTTCAGGGCGAGGTGCAGCAGAAGCTCGACGTGATCGCTCACACGGAATTCATCGAGGCCCTTCGCCTGGGCGGCGAATGCGGACTCATCGTCTCGGAAGAGCACGACGAGATCATCCCCGTAGAAACCCGGCCCCGAGATGATACTCCGTATATCGTCCTGCTCGACCCTCTCGACGGCTCGTCGAACATCGACGTGAACGTCTCGGTGGGCACCATTTTCTCCGTCTTTCGTCTGCCGGAGGGATTCGGTCGTCCGACGCTGGATGCCGTGCTCGAGCCCGGCGTCGAGCAGGTGGCCGCGGGATACATCATTTACGGATCGTCGACCATGTTCGTCTATACGTCGGGCGACGGGGTCAACGGCTTCACCCTCGATCCGATTGTGGGCGAGTTCATGCTCTCCCACCCTCAGCTCACGACGCCCGATTCCGGCCGCTTCTACTCGATCGACGAGGGGAACGCCGCCGCCTTTACCCCGGGTCTCGAGCGGTACATGCACTGGATCAAGCACGAGCAGGAGCAGCCGCAGACGTTCAAGACGCGGTATACGGGCTCCTTCATTTCCGACTTCCACCGCAACTTGCTCAAGGGCGGCATCTACATCTATCCCGCTACCGCCGTTTACCCGGAAGGCAAGCTTCGGCTCATGTACGAGGCCAATCCGATGGCATTTCTGGTCGAGCAGGCCGGGGGACGTGCCACGGACGGACACCGGCGCATTCTGGAGATTCGGCCGGAGAGTGTGCATCAGCGAACGGCTCTCTACATCGGCAGCACCGCGATGGTGCGAAAGGCGGAATCCTTCCTGCAGGTGGCCGCCTGAACGAGGTCTACATGGCCTTCACCGCGGACCGGCGGTCGGGCATCACGGCCAGCCGCCATCGCGGAGCAGAGACTCCCGTGAAATCTCACCGCGCACATATTCCAGCATTAGGTGCCTACGTTCTGCTCCTCTTGCGGTGGTCCTGCACACCGCCGGCCGCAGGTGCTCAACTTGCCGTGGTCCTGCACACCGCGGCCGGAGGTGCTCAACGCGTGGCCGGTACGGAGGAACAGGTTGCCGGCGAGCCCGATGAGGGCCACGTCGCGGCCTCCGGCGCACCCCACGTCGCGGCCTCCGGCGCGCCGCCTGCGGGCACCTCCGGCGCCTCCCCTGCCGGCGCCTCCGGCTCAGCCCTTGCCGGCGGGATCGAACGTGACCCGGCTCGCCCCGTATTTCCCGACGCGAGCACGTTCTTCGCCACCGCCTCCATCGAAGAAGCGGCTGCCTTCGACGCTGCCGATACTTTATCTACCCGAGCGTGCATCAAAACAGCGCACTTTATATGCAGGCCGCATATCTTCGTGCTTCCTTCGCGCTACCCGGGGTAGGAATGGCGCATCGTCGGCGAAACGCCGAGTCGAACTTTATGGAGCCCAACGGATGAATGACGTCTTCTACGCGCCGGTCACCACGATCGATGGCATTGGGCATGTGACCAGCTCCACTCTTCGAGAGAAGAACATTCTTTATGTGGCCGATCTGCTTGCGGATTATATAACTCGCCTGGCCGGCGGTCAGAAGCTTCCGGAGAATGAGGCGAACTTTTTTGAAGTGTGTTTGCTCTTGCTCGTCGAGGGCATGGACAAGGATTCTGCTGATGCGCTTAACCTCGAGGGCGTGTCCGTCCGCCGCCTGGACGACCTGCGGGCGGAAACGGTTCAGGAGAAAATTCAAAAGCAGCAGGATCTGGGGCGGGTACCTCGGGTGCCGAGTCTCGACGAAATTCGATGGTGGGGTGCTCGAGCGTCTAGAATAGCTAGCTGTCCGATCATCGCACTTCGGCTATCGGACCTGAGTGAGGCTTCTCAGAATCATAGCTTTACGCTTAATGCGAGTGGATCGCAGGTGCAGACCACGTCGACGGGAACGGCTATACTGGCCGGCACGCCCCCATGGGAACAGGTGGTGAAGGTCTACCGCGACGATCATTTCCTGGACTTCATCGATCTTCGAGGCGCCAACCGGCAGTTCGAGACGGTCTACAGGGGCTATTCGTCGGTGGCACCTTCCAACGACATGCAGCTTTCGATGCGGGAAGGAAGATTTACGATCCCGTCTGGCGGAAGAATCGAGTTCAACCGTGTCAGTCCGGGGAATCTCGAAGCTGGATCGACGTTTGTCGCCCGCGGAGACCAGGACAGTGCATATCTGGTGGGCGAGCGGTATGAAATAAGCCAACGGACGGCCGTCCTATCGATTGTCGAGCCTGATACATTCATGTCCGTACCGGGGCACCGCTACACCTGGGACGGCGCGCAGTTCAATCCCTTAGAGGTATCCAATGGCACTGAATAAATGGTTGGTCGTGTTCGAAACCCAGTCCTCTCGGCCATGCACCCCGTGCCGGCAGATGTCCGAGCTCTCACCGTACGTAGAGACGACCGTTCGGCTCGAAACACCTGATATTGACCGCTATCGCCCGCACGAGCGGTGCGCATGCAGAATCGAAGTATTGCCCGTCGATCTGCTGAGCGGCTCCGAGTCGGATTACGTCGTCACAAATTTGACGGCGGGAGCCGCGACGGTTACCGATCGGACATCCATGGTCGTGGACACACCCACCAATGCAGGCAGCAGGGAACCGCGAGAAATTACCGTAGAAGACAACCGGTCGAGTACAACGACCATCGAATTATCCACGGGTTTTGGTATCGACGGCAACCTTGAGGGGTTCGGCGTTAGTTTGGCCGCGCAGGTAAGCCAGAGTAATTCCACCACCACGTCTATCAGCGGCTCGACGACCGTGACGCTGCAGCCCGGGGAAGGCGTCTACGTGCTTCGCGTCCAGATTCAGACGACGACGCCGGTCTGGGGGCTGTTGAAGCATGCTGTTACGGGGGAGACGGTCGAGCAGGCGCACTTTGTCGGGTACGTGATGGTCGATGACGCCTACAACGTTTTGGGTGATACCTTCTCGCTAAATTGATCTGCCGGATCGCAGTTATGGGGTCCTTCCGCATTTTTCGCCGGAGGACCCCGGGCAAACCTGGCTCGTGACCGGCCTCTATGCGATCCGTCCACTAGGGCTCAGCGCTCAGTACTGCAATCCTACCATTAGCCGGCTTGGTACTGTTCCAGCCTGCCCCTACATAGGTACGGCGTGGCCCGATTTGAGCAGGGCCACGTTGAGCGATGCTTCTCGACAGAAGATCTCGCAGAGCCATCTTCCATACTTTTCGCGGCTGCCTCGAAAGATCCGGACCTCCACCCAGTCGCCCGGCGCTACGAAGTTTTGGACGAAGACCATGGCCTCCATACCCCTGGCATACATAGGAGAGGAATGACGTACACCATGAATCTCCGGAGCGTTGACGCCGATCAGCCTGAACCGCTCCGTGGTTTCCAGCTTGAAGCCCAGCGCTATCTTCAAATCGATCGTATCAGCGTCGACAACACGCTGGACCTCCGCCCAATACTGATAGGTTTGAATACGACGAGGAGCATGGGTCGGGGAGTAGCCGTTGATGGACGCTGCGATGTACCGTTCAGCTTCTTCGTGTGTCACTTGCCCTGGAGTTGGATTGCGGACTACGGATCATGCGTAATGTGCCCGAGGAAGCTCCACGTTATCATCCGCGGCGACCTCGGGCGGTCGGCGTAATCTCGCGTAGCCGCAGGACGTTGTCGCCGGTACCGCACTACACGGTGGACCTATCTTACGGCCATAATGAAGAGATAGACAAGTAGGCGTAAGAAATTCTGATCGCAGCCGCCTGGACCCGGCATGCGAACAAAGACCGATTCAAAGCAACATCCAACCAGCAAGGAGCGCGAGCTCTAGAACAGCGTCGAGAAGGTAAATCCGCGAAATACGCCCCCGGGCCACGTACGTAACGTCGACGACCGCTAAGGCGGCGGCATTTCCGGCCGCCAGCAGCTGGAGATCGTTCGATGGGCCGTTTCCGAGCCCCGAAACAAGCAGCGTACCACCGGTTACGGCGATCAAGGCGCCGACGGTCTTGACGAGCCAATCATCCGTTTTGGGGCCGGTTACTTTCTCGAACGTACCCATGGAGAGAATGGGCCAGAGCCCGGTAGCGAAATAATAGCTCCCCTGCATGATGGCCAGGCGGCGCTGCCATTCGCCGGCGCCATCTCCCGCGGACAGCCCCTGTTGCAGAAATGCGAATCTGTTCTCGGGGGTTTGAAGAATCGTTCCAGTGCCGCTGCTCCCACTCATTCCACGTGCGAATGGATAGAGCTGCGCGCCCGGCCGGTCGTACCGACGAGGATACAGATGTCGAGCGGTGAATGTGCCTCTCCATCCTGCTTGGAAGCTCCGTTGGGCCATGGCGCCGGACCGCTGCAGGGCAAACGAAGGCGCTATCGTTTCTTTGGGTGAGCTAAACTCAAATGGGCCGCTTCCGACGTCCAGACCCGCCGACGGTCCCTGCGCGGATGCAGGCGACGCTCCGATCAGCAAGAAGAGAGCGAGCGCAATGGTTGGGTGGCAGGCGGCGTGCTTCATGGCAACGGCAGAAGCATTGTATGGTAGAAGCATTATTTTCGAGATGGGCCCGACCACGATACGCGTCAGATTATTCCTGTTTGCGGCCATGCCGTAATCTTATCGTTCCGAATGGCCGGTACTGAACTCGGGCATTCGCGGCTGCCCTCTTAGACATCATTTCGTAAATACGGCCCTTCCGAATCGGCCGAGCGTAGCCTTGACCAGGTGCACTGGAGCGCGCCGATCGAGCACTGTGAGGCGTGCCGGCCGTGCATGGCTGCGTGCAATCTATAACGTTTTCTATCCGATCCGACGACAAGGAAGCGGCGCAATGGCTATACTCCGCTCGCCATCTATTTCCTGCCCGATAAAGGGCGATCCCGTCTTCCGTTTTCATTCCACTCCTGATGCTAAGAAGGCTATTCTATCTCCTGGCAGTCGCATGGATATTCTGCGGTTGCGCCGGCCCGGCGGCGAATCCGGCGAACTTTGAAAAACCGGACGAGACGCGGTTCACGCCGGTCGTCCTCGCCGAGGATGCTGAGCTCGACGAGCCGATCGCCTTCGACGTGCTCGACGACGGGCGCGTCCTGATCGTCGAGCGCAAAGGCGGCTTCAAGATGTACGTGCCGCAGACCGACAGCGTCCACCTCATCGCGACGATCCGCACCAACATCATCTATACGAACGCCGACGGGGAGCAGCGGAATGCAGAGGAGGGACTGGTGGGCGTTTCGGCGGATCCGGATTTCGAAGAGAACGGATGCGCGTATCTGCTCTATGCCGATCCGGACGAAGCGAAGCACGTGCTGGCCCGGGTCACGCTCGACGGCAGCCGGATCGTCGAGGGTTCGCGCAAGGTGCTGCTAGATTTTCCCGTGCAGCGCCAGCAGTGCTGCCATACCGGCGGCGGCATGACGTGGGATGCGGAGGGAAACCTCTACCTCACCATCGGCAACAACACGACCAACGACCGGGGCTCGCAGACGGACGAACGGCCGGGTCGCCGGCCGTGGGACGATCAGCGAGGCGCGGCCAATACAAACGACCTGCGGGGCAAAATCATCCGCATCCACCCGGAGGATGACGGGACGTATTCCATTCCGGACGGCAACCTCTTTCCGCCCGGCACTCCGAACACGCGGCCGGAGATCTACACGATGGGGCACCGTAACGCCTGGCGCGTGTCGATCGACAGCAAGACGGGCTATATGTACTGGGGAGAGGTCGGTCCCGATGCGCGCGAAGATTCTGAGATCGGCCCGCGCGGCTACGACGAATTGAACCAGGCGCGGGGCCCGGGCAACTTCGGCTGGCCGTATTTCATCGGCGAGAACCACGCGTTCCCGTTTCACGACTTCGTGCGCGATACGCTGCTGGCGCCCAAGGACCCCGCGACGCCGATCAACACATCCGTCAACAATACCGGATTGACCGAGCTGCCTCCCGCGCAACCGGCTTTCATCTCCTATCCGTACGGGTATTCCGAACAATTCCCGGAGGTCGGAACCGGCGGGCGGAGCGCGAACGGGGGGCCGATCTATCACCGCGCCGATTTCGACGATCCGGAGCGACCGTTCCCCGCCTATTTCGAAGGGAAGTGGATCGTGTCCGATTTCTCGCGCGGATGGATCATGGTCATCACGCTGGACGAGAACAGCGACTACGTCTCGATGGAGCGCTTTCTGCCGTCGTACCGTCCGGTCGAGCCGATCGATATGAAATTCGGTCCGGAGGGCGACCTCTACGTACTCGAGTACGGGGAGACCTGGTTCGCGGACGGGCAGCTGGACAAGCTCGTGCGCATCGAGTACAACGCCGGCAACCGGGCCCCCGTCGCCCGGGCATCGGCGAGCGCGCGCGGCGGGACGGTGCCGTTCGACGTAACCCTCTCAGCCGACGGGTCACACGATTACGACGGCGACGAGTTGACGTATGCATGGGAGGTGGCACGGCCTGGCGACGTTCGGACGTTCGACGGAGCGGCGCCGTCCGTTTCCTTCGACGCGGACGGCGTCTACGTGGCCACCCTTAAAGTCACGGATCCGAGCGGTGCGTCCAGCACCGGCGCGGTGCGAATCGTGGCCGGAAATGCCGAGCCGTCCGTCGACCTCGAACTGGAAGGCAACCGTACGTTCTTCTTTCCTGGGACGCCCATTCCGTATCGGGTGGAGGTCCACGACCCCGAAGACGGGTCCCTGTCCGACGGCGGCATCACCCCCGACCGCGTTGCGGTAACCATCGACTACGTCTCGCAAACGCTGGATGCCGACGACCTGGCCGGGGTGTCCGGTGAATCGGTCGCCGTGGCGCAGATGCTCATGAGCCAGTCCGACTGCGCGGTATGCCATCAGCCCGAGAGGGAGTCGAACGGTCCATCGTTCATGGCTATCGCCGAACGATACGCGGGTGACGCCGGTGCGCTTGACGCGCTGGCCCGCAAGGTCGTCGAAGGCGGAAGTGGAATCTGGGAAGCCGAGACCGTGATGCCCGCGCATCCGGCGCTCTCGATGAACGATGCCCGGACGATGGTGGACTACATTCTCAACATCGGCAACGAAATGGCCGGCTCGCTTCCGCCGTCTGGGACCTACACGCCCGTCGTCCCTGAAGACGATTACGGACACGGATCGGTGGTTCTGCGTGCGGCCTACACGGACCACGGCGCAGGCGTGATTCCGTCGCAACGCTCCGAGCAGGCGTACGTCTTGCGCAGTCCCATCCTGGACCTCGGATCGGCCGACGAGGTCGACCGGGTGCGGGTAGAAGCGGCGCGGCGCGGCAGCGGACCGATGACGATCATTCCGTCGGACAGCTCGTACGCGGCGTTCCGCGGTCTCGATTTTACCGGAGTAGGACGAATTCGCGTCACGGCCTCGGCCAACGCGCGCGCAGGGGACGCGGGCGGTACCGTCGAGCTTCGACTGGACGAGCGGGACGGCATGCTTCTCGGAGAAGTCGTCGTCGATCCGCCGGATCCCGACGCCGGCTGGGGCGGTGAGCCGAATCCCGCCGAGGACATTCCGGTCAGCGTAGCGGGGCGGCACGATCTCTACCTCGTCTTCAGGAGCGAAGCTGTGAACCCGAATCAGCCGTTGATGTCGCTATCTCGCGTCGAGTTCGTCCACGCGAACAGCCCCAGTACGGAGGCGAGGTAGCGGCCACCTTCCCTGGCCGCACTTCTAACGGTTTCAACGCAGGCTATCGACACCGTCCTGTCGACACACCTCAAGGCTGTCGCCATAGGCACGTGATACGTCTTCGAAATGAAGATTATGGAGCGAGGACAGCGTGGCGGGGAGCCGTAGGTCCGGCTTACGCCTCCTGGCCCAGAAAAACGGACAGGGCTGTTGTGAGCT
>CAZXHQ010000155.1:0-7871 GCA_964640145.1 uncultured Rhodothermales bacterium
GGACGAACGCCGAACGCCCCGATCCGGCGCTCGAGCCGCTCGGCGACGGGCAGGCAGGCGGAATGGAGACGCCGCCGCGTCGCCGGAAGCTCGCGCTGCACTGGCAGATTCTGATAGGCCTCGTCGGTGGGGCCCTCGTGGGCGGCCTCTCCGGGATGGCGGGCGGAGGAGAAGTGGTGGCGAGCCACGTACGTCCGTTCGGGACCCTCTTCATTCGTCTCATCACGATGATCGCCGCGCCGCTCGTTCTGGCAAGCCTCATCGCAGGCGCATCCTCCATCACCGAGCCGAGCAAGCTGGGGCGGATTGGCGGGAAGACCGTCGGCCTTTTCCTCTTTACGACGGCCGCCGCCATCACCATCGGCCTCGCGATGGCGAACCTGATGCGACCCGGCGCCGGCTTGCCGGCCGACGTGAGCGCCCGCCTTCTGGCGAGCTACCGGGACCAGGCCGGCGCACGCATCGGGCGGGCCGAGCCGATATCCGTCATTGATCAGTTGCTGGCGATGGTGCCGACGAACCCATTTGAGGCACTGGCCACGGGCAACATGCTGCAGATCGTCTTCTTCGCCCTGCTCGTCGGCGTCGCCCTGACGCTCGTGCCGGCCGAAAGAGCGGACGCCATTATCCGCGTCTGGAGGCTTCACGGACGTTCTGATAAAGATCGTAGAGCTCGTCATGCGGCTGGCGCCCTACGGCGTGTTCGCGCTCATCGCCACGGTGACGGCGGATTTTGGCTTCAGCATCTTGCGTACGCTGGTCTGGTACACCGCTGCGGTCGCTACCGGATTCGTGCTGCACCTCTTCGGCGTATACGGCACGCTGCTGCGCCTGATGGCCCGAGGCAGGATGCCACTGCGGCGGTTCTACCGAACGCTGGCGAGCGTTCACCTGCTGGCGTTTTCCTCGTCGAGCAGCGCCGCCACGCTGCCGCTCAACATGGAAGTCGTGCGGGACCGGCTGCGCGTAAGCGAGCGGGTAACGGCCTTCGTACTGCCGCTGGGGGCGACCGTCAACATGGACGGCACGGCGCTCTACCAGGGCGTCGCCGCCGTCTTCATCGCGCAGGTCTACGGCATCCCGCTCGACCTGGCCGACCAGGCGGCCATCGTGCTGACGGCTACGCTAGCGTCGGTCGGCACGGCCGCCGTGCCCGGCGCCGGCATGGTTATGCTCGTCATCGTCCTGGAGACCGTCGGCGTGCCCGTGGAGGGGATCGCCCTCATTTTCGGCATCGACCGGCTGCTGGACATGTGCCGCACCGTCGTCAATGTCACGGGCGACGCGGCCGTGGCCGTCATCGTAGCCGCTACGGAGGGAGAGCTTGAGACCATGCCGGACGAGCAGCCGGCCCTCGTCGTCGCTACGCTGCGGGGCCCGTAGATCTCCGCCGGACGTCGCGGGGCGTACCGGCTATGATCCCGGCAGCGTCGCGCGCAGCACCCGCACCACGTTTCCACCCATAATCTTTTCGATTTCGTCTTCTCGGAATCCCTGGTCGAGCAGTGCGCCGGTGAGCACGGGCATGCCGGTGACGTCGAAGGCCGTCAGGACGGTGCCGTCGAAATCGGAGCCGAGCGCGACGTGTTCGACGCCGGCCACATCCGCAGCGTGACGAACGGCTCTGACGATGTCCTGAACCGCCGTGCCGCAGACCGCACGCTCCCAGAACCCGATTCCGATCAGGCCGCCAGTTGCGGCGATGCTTCGTAGATGCTCGTCGGAAAGATTGCGAGGACTGTCGCACGTCCCGCGGACGCCGGTGTGCGAAACGACGACCGGCCGCGTGGCCATCGCGAGGACGTCGTGAATGGCGGCGTCGGAGGCGTGCGCGAGATCGACGACGACGCCGAGCTCCTCCATGCGGCGCACGGCGCTTCGTCCCAGGTCGGTCAGCCCGCCCTGCCCCGCGCCGTGGGCGGATCCGGCAACGTCGTTGTCGAACATGTGGACGGGCGCCATCATGCGGAATCCTGCATCGAACAACACGTCCACGTTCTCGAGACGTCCTTCGATGGCATGCATCCCTTCGAGCGCAAGAAGGGCCGCCACGCGCCGAGGCTCGGACTTGCGGCGTTCCAGAAAACGGTCGAGATCGTCGGCGCCGCGCACGAGCGAGATCTGTCCATCTTCGGCGGCATCGTACAGCCGTCTTGCCTGGTGCAGGGCCCGCTCGCGAAGACTCCCCCACGTCCGGATGGGCCAGCCCTGTGCCACGGCAAGGAGCGTGATGCGGTCCGAGTCGCCTACGTTGCGGTGATAGTTCTGTCCCCACGGCGACTTCGTCACGACCGAGAACACCTGGAGGCCGACGTTGCCCTCGACCAGGCGCGGTAAATCCACATGCCCCCGTCCATACCTCTTCAGCAGATTACGCTTCCAGAGCAAGAAGTCGCTGTGCATGTCGGCGACGAACAGCCGCCCATGCAGCCGGCGGGCGTGATCCGGGACGTCGTAAGGGGGCGGATGCGACGTGCCGTTCATTCGCCGGTCTGCCTCGCTCACGACCCCGTACCAGGCGGCGGCGGCGAGCACGACCGCGACGGCGGCGGCGCCTCCCATTTTGAACGTTCGCGTCATGTGTCAAAAAGAATAGGTGAACCGGGCCAGGCCCAGACGGCCCATTTTAGGCGCACCGATGAACTCGCGATGCTGGTGATCTAGAAGGTTCTGTACCGTGAGGTCGAGCCGTAATCCCGGCACGTGACGCCCGAAGTCGTAGCCGGCCCCGACGTCCAGCAGGAAGGCATCGTCTACGACGCCGTTGTACGGGCCCGACCGCACCGCAAACTCCTCCGTATATCGACCGCCCAGAGAAAAAGAAGGTCCGTTCGGGATGCGGTAGTACACGCCGAGTCCCGTCCGGAGGGTCGGAGCATTGAGCGAGACGAACAGGTCCGCATCTTCCTCGCCGAGCTCCTCGTGATCGAAGAAGTCGTCGCTCACATACGCCAGCGCGCCGTGAACCGAGGCGCGATCGGTGAGCTCAACCTGCGTGGCGGCTTCCAGACCATAGAAAGCGACGCGGCCGAAATTGCGGTACGTCATCATGAGCTCGGGCATCTGACCTGCTCCCGCATTGTTCTCCATCGGCTGCACGAGAGCGACGGGCGTATTCGGCGACGGAAGCCGGTCATCGGCCAGGAGCATGATGAGTCCGGCGAGTGCCGACGGCGGGATGCCCTGCTGTTCGAGAGCCGCAGCCAACACCTGGTTGTTTTCGATCCCACGCTGCAGGGCGGAAAGGAGATCGACCCGCAGATCGGGGGCAAAGACGAACGGCGTTTCCAGCTGCAGACCGCGCACGAAGTTCTTCTTGACCGTGTAGTAGGCGTCGACCGAGATGAGGGCGCGGTTGCCGATCAGGCCCTTGTAGCCCAGCTCTACCGTCTGGGTCGTCGACTGCTTGAGCGGGGCTATGTCGGGAGCGCCCGAGACGGGGTCGACGGCGCCCGTCGTGAGGTTCAGCAGGCCGAGCCGACCGCTGGAGACGCCCTGCACGAGGGTGCCGGCGTCTGGAGAAAGAAGCTGCTTGAGCGCCGCCACCTGCGGTTCGGGAAGCCGTGCGATTTCCGCGAGAACCGAATTGGGCGTTCTCTCCAGCTCCGCGTACACCTGATCGTAGACCGCTCCGAGCGGCAGTCCGACGGGCTGCGGCTCTCCCAGTGTCGACGGATTCAGACTCGACGCGACCAGGTCGGAGCCGCCGAACGCCCCGAAGGCGCTCTCGTGGGCAAACGTGAATCCGCTCCTCGTCCCGCTCGCCCTGATGCGCAGCGGGAGGATCCGGTCCGGCTCGCGCGCGACGATGTCCAGGAACAGCGAGTTCGTTCCCGGCGACGCGAAGGCGCGGTTATAGGTTGCACGGACGGCGTGGCCCGCGACCGGCGTGTAGACGACGGCCGCGCGGGGCGAGAGTTGAAGCTGCTCGAAAATGTTGTCGTAGTCGAGCCGCGCCGCCACGATGAGATTCCACAGATCCGATATCCGCGTCCGAGACTGCGCGTAGGCTCCGTATTCCAGCACGCGGTCGTCGTTCTCATTGCTGCCGTTGATCGTGCCCTCGGTCGCAGGATCGGTGCGTTCGAAATCGAGGCCGAACGTGACCTGCTCCCGGCCTCGTGCCAGATCCAGCCCGTACTGGGCCTGAACGTTCAGCTGGGTCGAACGGTCGACGACGGTGCTGCCTGAGAGGGAGGACGCCACTTGAGGCCCGGCGTAGACAAAAGAGTCGCCTGCGTCGTTCTTGTTCAGGTAGGCCTGCGCGAAGAAGCGCCCCGCCCGCAGGCGAAGTTGACCGAACCGGTAGCCGAAACCGTCGGACTGCAGCGTGCCGATGTCCGAGAGGAAGACGGATTGGGCCGACGCGTAGCCGCCGACGGCCGTCAGCGACGTGCTCGGGCCGAATCGATACGACCCCGTTCCGGTCACCGTCGTCTTCCTGACGTCCTGATCGCGTGGGACGAGCTGGTGATATCTTGCCAGCTGTTCGGCATCGAGCGGGTCGGACGGGTCGAGACTCCAGTCCTGCGCCCGGAGAACCTGGCCGGTTATCTTGTATCCGAACCGCCCGCCGACCACGCCGGCGTGCCGCAGCTCTCCCTGGGCCAGCGACTGCTGACCTCCGGTGAGTGCGATGGTGGTTCCCGGATACCGAAAAGGGTCCTTGGTAATGAAGTGAATGACGCCGGCGTCCACGCCCGGCCCGTACACGGCGCCGGCCGGACCGCGAACGATCTCGATCCGATCGAGATCGATGCTCGAAATCGGCATCATGCTGTACGCGTTTACGCCGAGCGATGCGATGGCGCTCTGTCGGAAGTCGGTCATCACATACGTGGCGCCCGAGAAGGTCTTGCCGAACCCTCTCAGGACGATCTCACGCCGATCGATCCCGGTACGGGCGACGTCGACGCCCGGCGTGCTGCGGAGCACGTCCACGGCCGACGGCGCCACGTCCCGCTCCATTTCTGCCGCGCCTAGTACGGTGACGGCGGAAGGCGCCTCGAGCATTTTCTCGGGGCGGGCACCCGCCGTCACGACGACGGGGTCCAGTGACGCCGGCGCCGGCTCCAGCGCGAAATGGATCGTCCTTGGCGTTCCGTCCCGCAGCACGAGCTCGACGTCTTGTTCGCGGTAGCCGACGTAGCTCGCCGTGAGCACGTAGCGGCCGGGATCTATGTTGGAGATCCGATAGCGTCCTTCCGCATCGGTGCTGCTGCCGCGGTAGACGGTCGTCGAATTCGGCTGTTTCAACACGACCGTCGCGTCCGGAAGGGACGTTCCCGCAACGGCATCCGTGATCGTTCCCGAGACGACCTGCGCCCGAGCGGGAGCCGCGTGAAACAATGCGGGCGTCATGATCAGCAGGATGATCAGTAATTTGAGATCTGGTAGATGCGACATGACGGGACCTCCAGCTTGATGCGTCTTCATTTCGGAAAAGGACTGAAGGAAGTATCCCCCTCGCCTCGGCGCCGAACCACTACCCGATCGAGTAGTATTCGAACGACTTGACACCGGCCCCCGAATGGCGGATGTTGTAGAGTCACGCACGCGCTGAGGAGCGCCCGGCATCCTGCCGCGCGCCTGCGCGTTCGCCAGGGAGGGCCGATCGATGACTGCGCTCCTTCTCCTGCTGCTGCCCCTCTCGACCGTGCGGCCGGACGGGCCTCTCGTGCTCACGGGCGGGGCGGACCTGTACGAGGTGGGGCCGCACCTCTGGATTCTCGAAGACCCGGCAGCCCGGTGGACCTTCGAGGACGTGACGAGCGGCCCGCCGTCCGTCCGCTTCACGGCCAACCATCAGAAGACCCCTCATTTCGGCTATACGAGTGCGGCCTACTGGCTCCGGTTCAGGGTCGAGATGGAAGACCGGCGGGAGTGGCTGCTTGCCATGGGCGACAGGAGTCTCGACCGCGTTGCGTTCCACACCTCGGCAGCCGGCTCGCCGGTGCTCCACACGGGGGACGGCATTCCCTTCGCTTCGCGGCCGGTCCGTGACCGCAACCTGCTGTTCCCCCTTCCGGAAGGCTCCTCCTACGACGTCTTCGTCCGCGTGCAGTCAGACGGCCCGCTGCGACTCCCGCTTCGGATCGTCTCGGCCGAGGCGTACGCCCAGACAGCTCGTGAAGAACAGTTCGCACTGGGAATCTTTTTCGGGATCCTCGCCTTCGTGGCGCTTGTCAACCTGGCGCTGTTCGTCGTGCTTCGGGATGCCAGCTACCTCTTCTTCGCCGCCTTCATCGGCAGCTTCGTCTTCTATCAGGCGTCCGTGGAGCGCATCACGTTCGAGTACCTGTGGCCGGATAATCTCTGGTGGATGGACCGGGCGAACTCGTTCCTGGCCGTCTTCTGCGCGGGTTGGGGGATTCTCTTCACACGGCGGTTTCTGGACACTCGCCGCTACGCACCTCTGCCGAACCGCGTACTGATAGGGCTTGCCGCCGCGTGCATTCCGCTCCTTGCGTTCGCCGTGCTGGGGCCTCCGCGGATCGTCAACGAAGCCGTCGTCCATTTCTTCATCATCGTCGTGGTCGTCCTGGCCGCCAGCGCCGTCGTCTGCGTCGTTCGCGGCGACCGCGACGCCGTCCACTATCTGATCGCGTGGACGGTGCTGCTCCTCGGCGTCCTGGGCGGGATGTTCGGCTACCTCGGCTTCCTCCCCGAGATGCCCTTCGGGAAATCCAGCATTCGGTTCGGAGCCGCAGCGGGCATCATCCTGCTCTCGCAGATCGGCCTGGGAATCCGGTACGGGCAGATGCGGCGTGAACGAGAGGAACTGCGAATGCGGATCGCAACCGATCTCCACGACGAGATCGGAAGCGGACTGACACAGATCTCCCTTTACAGCGAGCTCATTCGGCAAGCCTCCGCCGGCCGGGTCGCGGTATGGGCCGAGGAGATGGGAGACCACGCGCGCGCGCTGACGGGCAAGATGCAGGACATCGTTTGGGCCGTACATCCAACGGACGAACGATGGATCGGCCTGGAACTTCGTATGAAAGACTACTCCTCCCGCCTGCTTTCGCCTCAAGACGTCACGTTCGACATGAAGGGTGAGATCGACGAGGAGCCGGGCCGGATCGAATTGTACATCCGAAAGAATCTGCTCCTGATGTATAAGGAAATCGTTCATAATTCCGTGCGCCATTCCGAATGTCAGCGGGTGACGGTTCGCTATCGCATCTCCGGCGGCACCTTGTGGATGCGGATTTGCGACGATGGAAAAGGATTCGACCCCGAGACCGTTCAAGAGAACAATGGGCACCGCAATCTGCAGTACCGATCCCGCGAGATCGACGCGAAGCTCTCACTCACGACGAAGCCCGGCGGCCCGACGTGCTATGAAATCAGCGTTCCGCTCTCGATAAACCACCCGATCGGGTAGGGACAGGTCACCGATACGGGGTTACCTTCACGTTCGTACCCCAGTGATGTACGCAGCATGCCGTCTGCCGACCACATATCCGTCTTCGTCGTCGAGGACCGGGATTCGATCCGCAACGCCCTGGAACTGATCATCGACGGGACGCCAGGCATGGTATGCACCGGAACGTTCCCCGACGCGGAATCGCTGCTCTCCTCCGACTTCGACGGCCCCCACGTCGTGCTGCTCGATATCGGACTGCCGGGCATCTCCGGCGTGGAGGCGGTCCGCGCCATTCGTGCCAAGTACGTCTCGACGAACGTCATCATGCTGACCGTGCACGATGACGAGAATCTTATCTTCGAGGCGCTTTGTGAGGGGGCCTCGGGCTATCTCCTCAAAAACACGCCGCCGGCCCAGATTCTCGAGGCCGTTCGAGACGTTCACTTGGGAGGCGCACCCATGACGGCAAGCGTGGCACGAAGAGTGGTTCACTTCTTCC
>CAZXHQ010000156.1:0-7870 GCA_964640145.1 uncultured Rhodothermales bacterium
CCTCGTCTACGGCCCGGACCGGGAGCAGGCGGCCTACGGGCCCACCCGGACGTTCCGGACGCTCCCGGCCGCGGACCAGATCGAGCCGGCCAGCTTCGTCGTCGTCACCGGCATGCACTACGGCAAGTTTCACAAGGGCTCCGAGATAGACGCGTCCGAGAAGGCGCTCGGCTACCCGGCGCTGGAGGCGATCCGCAATCTGAGTCCCGATTTCTTCGTGGGCACGGGCGACAACGTCTACTACGACCACGATCCCGACGTGCACGAGCTGCCCGCGCTGCGGAAGAAATGGCACGAGCAGTTCGCCCAGCCGCGCTACGTGAGCCTCTTCGCCGAGGTCCCCACCTACTGGGAGAAGGACGACCACGACTACCGCTACAACGACGCCGACACGACGGGGGACCGCCCCCCCTCGCACCGGCTCGGGATGGAGGTCTTCCGCGAGCAGGTGCCGGTCACCGACCCCGCCGAGCCGGAGGCGGTGACGTACCGGACCCACCGTGTCGGCGCGCTGCTGCAGATATGGCTCCTCGAGGGCCGCGACTATCGCAGCCCGAACGCGGCGCCGGACGGGCCGGGCAAGACCATCTGGGGCGAGGAGCAGCGCGAATGGCTGAAGGCCTCTCTCCTCGCCTCGACGGCGCCCTTCAAGATCGTCATCTCGCCGACGCCGATGGTCGGTCCCGACGACGCGTACAAGAAGGACAACCACACGAATCCCGAAGGCTTCCGGCACGAAGGTACTGAGTTCTTTGCCTGGGCCGGTGAGAACGGGATGCTCGACAAGGGCCTCTACCTGATCTGCGGGGACCGTCACTGGCAGTATCATTCCATCCATCCCTCCGGCTTCGAGGAGTTCTCCACGGGTGCGCTGGTCGACGCCAACTCGCGCATGGGCCGTCCGCCCGGGGATCCGGACAGCACCGATCCGGACGCCCGCATCGAGCAGCCGTACACATCGAGCGAGCCTTCGGGCGGCTTCCTTCACGTAACCGTCGAGCCGCAGGCAGGTGCGCCCACGGCCCGGTTCGACTTCCGCGACGAGCGCGGCGCGCTCCTCCACCGCGTGACGAAGACGGCGGCGCCGTAATTTCCGATGCCCGGAGGAACGTTTTACCAATACGAAACGACCGAATGCTTCGACGACTCATCCTTTTCACGGCCGTCGTGCTGGCGGCCGCCGCGCCGGCGGCGGCTCAGCAGCCCAACATCGTACTGATCCTGGCCGACGACCTCGGATACGGCGACCTTTCCAGCTACGGAGCGGAGGACCTCCGCACGCCGAACGTCGATGCCCTCGTCGCCGACGGCATGCGGTTCGACCGGTTTTATGCGAACTCGCCGGTATGCTCACCCACACGAGCAGCGCTTCTGAGCGGGCGCTATCCGGACGTCGTCGGCGTGCCGGGCGTGATCCGCACGCATGCCCGGAACAGCTGGGGCTACCTCGCGCCCGAAGCGGTCCTCCTACCGGCCGTCCTCAAGCGCAACGGCTATCACGCGGGCATGGTCGGCAAGTGGCACCTCGGCCTGGAGCCGCCGAACACCCCGCTCGACCGCGGCTTCGACCATTTCCGCGGCTTCCTCGGCGACATGATGGACGACTACTACGACTATCGCCGCCACGGCATCAACTACATGCGGGACGGCCGCGACGTCCTGGAGCCGGCGGGTCACGCCACGGACCTCTTCAGTGACGGCGCCGCCGACTACATCCGCAAGCGCGCCGACTCGGACGCGCCCTTCTTCCTGTACCTGCCTTATAATGCGCCCCACACGCCCATCCAGCCGCCCGACGACTGGGTCGCCCGCGTGCAAGACTGGGAGCCGGGGATTGCCGACGACCGGGCCCGCCTCGTCGCGCTCATCGAGCATATGGACGCCGGCATCGGCCGGGTCGTCGAAGCGCTGAAGGAGACGGGGGCCTACGAGAACACGCTGCTCGTCTTTACCAGCGACAACGGCGGCCAGGACAACGTCGGTGCGAACAACGGACCGCTGCGGGGCGCCAAGCAGGAGATGTACGAAGGGGGGCTGCGCGTGCCGGCCGTGGCCGTCTGGCCCGGACACATCACGCCCGGATCTCGGTCGGACGAGGTGGCGCTTTCGATGGACTGGTACCCTACGCTCGCCGAGGCCGCCGGCGTCGAGGTCACGCACAAGATCGACGGCCGCTCGTTCCTCCCCGTCCTGCTCGGCGAGGAGCCGGCCCTGCCGGAGCGGACCCTCTTCTTCGTCCGCCGCGAGGGGGGCAACCGGTATATGGGACTGACGATATGGGGCGTCCTCCAGGGGCCGTGGAAGTTGCTGCAAAACTCCCCTATGGAACCCTTCGAGCTCTACAACCTGGAAGACGACCCGGAGGAACGGCGTGATCTCTCGGACGAGAACCGCGGGCACTACGACGACCTCGCCCGGGCTCTCCGCTTCCATATCCAGCAGGCCGGCGCCGTTCGCTGGCAGGGGGATTGAGTCCGCGACCGGACCTCCCGGGTCCGCGATCACGGCCGGCGCCTCGTCGCCGGACGGAAGGAAGCCCGACACCGGATGCCATACCGAACCGATGGTCATGAACTCGAACGTGCAGGGACTTACGGCGGGGCTGTTCGCGGTCTGCTGCGTCCTCTCGGGATGCGGCCTGTCGGCGAGATTGACCGACACTCTGCCGGATGCCTTCGAGGAGGAGCTCGCGCCGATCGACACGGTCGCCGGCGTCGCCCTGCGTTATCGCGCGAACCCGGATGCCGACCGCCTCGAGATCGATCTGGGGTCGGTGAGTCTCCGGATGAACCGGCTCTTCTCCGGAATGGTCACGGAGATGGCGCTGAAGAAATTTGGGCACGTCGATAAGGCATCCGAGAACAGGCTGGAAGTCGCCACGACGTACCTCGACCTGGAGGAGCGCGCCTACATGGGCAATGTGGGGCTCTACCGGGTGGACATGGCCGTGACGGTGGTCGTGGCGGATGGGGAGCGCGTGGAGCGCCGGGAGTTCGTCCACGCGGCCGTGGCGGACCTGGAGGGCTATTCCGTCCGGTCCGATCAGCTCTACGATCTGCTGCTGCACTTCGTCAGCTCCATCAATGCCTTCGCCGACGCGCATTTTCGAGAGCCCTGAGTCACCCACGTATCCACGCACGACATGCATAAGACCCGTTCATTCGGCTCGAGGCGCTCCCTCGGCGGCCTGTTTGTACTCGCGCTCCTGCTGACGAGCGGACTTTCGGCGGCCTGCGCCCAGCCGGCTCCCGACGACCGACCCCCCAACGTCGTCTTCGTCCTCGCCGACGATCTCGGGTGGACCGATGTGAACGCGTTCGACCCGGAGGGGCGCAATTTCTACGAAACGCCGCACATCGACGCGCTCGCCGCCGAGGGCGTACGGTTCGTCCAGGCGTATGCGAACGCGGCCAACTGCGCGCCCACGCGGGCGGCGTTCATGAGCGGGCAGTACTACCCCCGCCAGCCCATCTACCACGTAGGCCGTTCCGGCCGGGGACGGATGATCCCCGCCGAGAACGCCGAGGACCTGCCCCTCGAAAAGGTCACCATCGCCGAAGCGCTGCGGCAGGGCGGCTACGCCACCGGATTCGTCGGCAAGTGGCACATCGGGAATCCCCCCGAGACAGGGCCGCAGGAACAGGGCTTCGACGTCAACGTGGGCGGCTATCTGGCCGGCAACCCGAACGTGTGGGAGGGCGAGTACTTCGCCCCCAACAACAATCCGCACATCGACGATGCGGAGGAGGGGGAGTACCTCACCGACTACCTCACGCGCAAAGCCGTCGCGTTCATCGAAGAGAACCGCGAGGGGCCGTTCTACCTGCAGCTTTCCTACTACACCCCCCATACTCCGCTTCAGGCGCCGGAGCAGCGCGTCGAGAAGTACCGAGGAAAGCAAGGAAGAGGCGGACACGACGAGCCCACCTACGCGGCGATGATCGAATCGCTCGACCAGGGCGTGGGAAGCGTTGCCGCAGCGCTCGACCGGCTCGGCCTCGCCGACCGAACGATCTTCGTCTTTTACTCGGACAACGGGGGCCACGGCGGGTACGACGACCTCGGCCGGGAGGACGACGGCATCACGAGCAACTCGCCGCTGAAGGCCGGCAAGGGCTCCTTCTACGAGGGCGGCATCCGCGTGCCGCTCATCGTCCGCTGGCCGGGGGTCGTCGAGCCCGGCTCCGTCAGCGACGAGCCCGTGATCGGGATCGACTTCTACCCGACCTTCCTCGAGGCGGCCGGCCTCGACCGGCCCGAGGGCTACGAGCTCGACGGGGTCAGCCTGATGCCGCTGCTGCACGACGCGGCGGCGCGGCTGGACCGGGAGGCGATGTTCTGGCACTTTCCCGGCTATCCCAATAGTCCCTGGCGCACCTCGCCCGTGAGCGTCATCCGCGCCGGCCCCTACAAGCTGATGAAGTTCTACGAGCACGACCGGCTCGAGCTCTACGACCTCGCACGCGACGTCGGCGAGCAGCACGACCTCGCCGAGCGGGAGCCCGCGACCCGCGACGCGCTCCACGCCCGTCTCCAGCGCTGGCTCGACGAGCTCGACGCCCCCATGCCGACCTGGGGCACCCGCTGATTACTTTCTTCGGTCGCTTCGCGCACGCAATCAACCATGAGAACCACGATGGCACTCTTCGAGCATGAAGCGGGGTCTTTTTTCCCGTCTCTGTTGGCGATCCTGCTGCTCACCGGCGCCGCGGCGCTGCCTACCGCGGCGCAGGAGCGCCCCAACATCATCCTGATGATGACGGACGATCAGGGATACGGCGACTTCGGCTTCACCGGCAGCACCGAGCTCCGGACGCCGAACCTGGACGCGATGGCGGCGCGGAGCGCGCAGATGGAGACCTTCTACGTCAGCCCCGTCTGCGCGCCGACGCGCGCGTCGCTGATGACGGGCCGGTACAACTACCGGACGGGCGTGGTGGACACCTGGCTGGGACGGGCGATGATGCATCCCGAGGAGGTTACCCTCGCCGAGATGCTCGGGGAGGCCGGCTACGCCACAGGCATCTTTGGTAAATGGCACCTGGGCGACGTCTATCCGATGCGGCCTACCGATCAGGGCTTCGACGAGGCGCTCGTGCACCGCGGCGGCGGCATCGGCCAGCCCTCCGACCCGCCGGGGGGCGAGGGGAAGTATACCGACCCGATCCTCTTTCATAACGGCGAACCGGCTCCGAAAGAGGGCTACGTGACCGACGTCGCCTTCGATGCGGCGATGACGTGGATCGAAGGCGCGCAGCGCCGCGGGGAGCCGTTTTTCGCCTACATCGCTACGAACGCTCCTCACGGCCCCTTTCACGACGTGCCGGAGGAGGAGTACGCCTACTACCGCGAACGGCTCGGCGAGGGAGAGGAGGCCGACCGGCTCGCGCGCATCTACGCCATGATCACCAACATCGACGACAACGTCGGCCGTCTCTTCGACGGGCTCCGGGCGCTTCACCTCGTCGAAAACACGGTCGTCGTCTACCTCAACGACAACGGTCCAAACACGCGGCGCTACGTGGGCGAGATGCGCGGTATGAAGGGCGAGGTGTACGAGGGCGGGATTCGCTCGCCCCTGCTCGTCCACTGGCCCGGCCGGCTGCAGCCCGGTCCGGCCTCCGATCGGATCGCGGCGCACATCGACGTCGCACCGACGCTTCTCGAGGCCGCCGGCGTCGCCCCGCCGCCCGGCCGCGCGATGGACGGCCGCAGCCTGATGCCGCTGCTCCGGCGCGAGGCCGTCGACTGGCCCGACCGGACGATCGTCGTGCAGAGCCACCGGGGCGACGTCCCCGTGCGCTATCACCACTTCGCGGTCCGTTCGCAGCGCTGGAAGCTGCTCAACAACAGCGGCTTCGGCCGTCACGACCTGCCGCCGGGGCCGCCCGCCTTCGAGCTCTACGACATCGAGCGGGACCCGGGCGAGAGCGAGAACGTCGTCGACCGGTATCCGGAGGTCGTCGCCCAGATGCGGGCCGCCTATGACCGATGGTTCGACGACGTCGGAAGCACCCGGCCCGACAACTACGCTCCGCAGCGGCTGCACGTCGGCACGCCGCACGAGAATCCCGTCGTGCTCACCCGGCAGGACTGGCGCTACGACGCCGAGGAGGGCGGTTGGAGCCGCGACGCACAGGGCTACTGGCTCCTCCGCGTCGCCGACAAAGGTCCCTACGAGCTCCGCGTCCGCTTCGACTCCGAGGACGCGCCCGAGACGCTGCAGGTCAGGTCGAGCGACGTGGAGCTCTCGCAGCGGCTAGACCCAGGAGCCCGCTCGGCGACCTTCCGCGACGTTCGTCTTCCGGAGGGGGACGTCCGCCTGGATGCCAGCCTCACGAACGGTGACCGCACTCGCGGCGTGCATCAGATCGACGTACTCCGAACGGACGAGTAGACCGCGTTTCGGGATCGATAGTCCTTATCCACCAAACAAAGCAATGTCATGCGAACCTCGACTTTTCTGACGGCTTCGGTGCTCGCGCTCTGCGGCCTGCTGCTGCCGCTGCACGGCGCTGCGGCGCAGCAATCGACGCAGGGGCAGACCGTCGCCCAGTCGCCCAACGTCGTCATCATCTTCACCGACGACATGGGTTACGGCGACAGCGGGCCGTACGGCCATCCCACCATCAGCACGCCCCACCTCGACCGGATGGCGCAGGAGGGCACCCGCTTCACGCAGTTTTACGTCGGTGCGTCGGTGTGTACGCCGAGCCGCGCCGCGCTGCTCACCGGCCGACTACCCGTGCGCAGCGGGATGAGCAGCGACAGCCGGAGGGTGCTCTTTCCCAACTCGGCGCGCGGCCTGCCGCACGACGAGATCACCATCGCCGAGGCGCTCAAGGAGCAGGGCTACGCCACCGCGGCCGTCGGCAAGTGGCATCTGGGCCACCTGCCCGAGTACCTGCCGCGCCGCCACGGCTTCGACTCCTACTTCGGCATCCCGTACTCGAACGACATGGACAACGTCTCCGGCGAGTCGAACCGCGTGATCGCCTTCGAGCCGAAGATCGAGTACTGGAACGTGCCGCTCCTGCGCGACGAACAGGAGGTCGAGCGTCCCGCCGATCAGAACACCATCACCAAGCGCTACGCCGAGGAGGCCGTCGCGTTCATCCGGGAGCACCGGGAGGAGCCCTTCTTCCTCTACCTGGCGCACAGCATGCCGCACATCCCGCTCTTCGCTTCCGAGGACTTCATGGGCCGGAGCCGGGCCGGGCTCTACGGCGACGTCATCGAGGAAATCGACTGGAGCGTGGGCCGGGTGCTCGATACGCTGCGCGAGCTGGGCCTGGAGGAGCGTACCTTCGTCTTTTTCGCGAGCGACAACGGTCCCTGGCTGATCTACGACACGCACGGAGGGACGGCCGGGTTGCTGCGCGAGGGTAAGGGCTCCACGTGGGAGGGCGGCATGCGCGTGCCCGGCATCGCCTGGTGGCCCGGTACCGTCGAGGCCAACCGCATCACTCCGGCACTGGGCACGACGATGGACCTGTTCAACACGGCGCTCACGCTGGCCGGCGCGCCCGTCCCCGACGACCGTGTCATCGACGGCACGGACCTCATGCCGCTGCTCACCGGCGCGCGCGAGGAGGTACGCGACGAGGTATACTTCTACCGGGGCACGCGCCTCTATGCCGTACGGAAGGGTCCCTGGAAGGCGCACTTCGTCACCCAGCCGGCCTACGGCGGGGAGGACCCCGTCGAACACGAGACGCCGGAGCTCTACCACCTCGACCACGACCCGTCGGAGCGCTTCGACGTCGCGGAAGAGCACCCGGACGTGGTCGCGGAGCTTCGCCGCCTCGCTGACGCGCAGTCCGACACGGTGGTGCCGGTGCCGAGCCAGCTCGAAGTGATGCTGGAAGAA
>CAZXHQ010000157.1:0-7858 GCA_964640145.1 uncultured Rhodothermales bacterium
CCGTCAACCTTCATCGACGCGAATGCCGCGACATTTCGCTACTTTGGGCGGGAGACGGACCGGCGTCAGCCGATCCGGATGTAAAGGCCTATTACGGACCGACGACCTGATTGATCACGCATGATGGACCTCCTGCTCGAAGGCGGCGGCGTGCTCGTCCGTGCCCTTGCGGTTTTCGGCGGCGCCGTCGTACTCGGACTCGTACTTCACTGGCTGGTGTTTCGCACGCTGGGCGGCATCGGGCGCCGGCGACCCGGCGCGCTGCCGTTCGACGACCTGCTGATCGAGCATACCCGCGCGCCCCTTCGGCTGCTCGCGCCCCTCATGCTCGTCTACCTCGCCCTGCCGCTGGCCACGCTGGGCCTTCCGGCGAGCACGCAGGAAATCGCGGCCCATGTGACCTACGTGCTGCTGGCCGTCACTCTCGCGTGGCTCTTCGTAAAGCTCACCCAGGTCGTGCAGGACGCGATCATGCGGCGCTACGACGTGGAGATTGCCGACAACCTGCTCGCGCGCAAAATGCGGACCCAGATCGGGATCATCCGCCGCCTGATCGTCTTCGTGATCGTGTTCCTCGCCCTCTCGGCCGTGCTGCTGCGCTTCGAGGGGTTCCGCCAGCTCGGAACCGGGCTCCTGGCGTCGGCGGGCATCGTGGGCATCATCGTGGGCTTTGCCGCGCAGCGCACGCTCGGCAACCTGCTGGCCGGCTTCCAGATCGCCATCACGCAGCCGATTCGGGTGGATGACGTGGTCGTCGTCGAAGGGGAGTGGGGCCGCATCGAGGAGATCACGCTCACCTACGTCGTGGTGCGCATCTGGGACCAGCGGCGGCTCGTGCTTCCCATCAGCTATTTCATCGAACAGCCGTTTCAGAACTGGACGCGGACGACCGCCGAGATCCTCGGCTCCGTTTACCTGCACGTCGACTATACGGTACCGTTCGAGGCGGTTCGTGACGAGCTGCACCGCCTCCTGCAGGAGTCTCCCCATTGGGACGGCAGCGTCTGGCGACTGCACGTGACCGACGCTACCGAGCGTACCGTGCAGGTGCGCGCGCTGATGAGCGCCGTCGACTCGGGTACGGCCTGGGAGCTCCGATGCGAGATCCGCGAGAAGCTCATTGCATTTATTCAGCGCAGCTACCCGCAGTCCCTGCCCGTCGTGCGGGCTGCGTTCAATTCGGATCAGATGCGGCAAACTGTTAGCGAGGTGGACAATGGCTGACCTTCCCGAACGCCCCCTGGAGGCGCCGTCGCGTGAGCGCCGCCGATTTCTCAAGACCGCAGCGGTGGTCGCGATGGCCGGCGCCTTCTCGGGCGCCGTACCGCCGGCCCGGCGCGCCGCGGGCTCGAAACTCAAGGTGAGCTGCAACCTGTACTCCTACCACCATCCGCTGCAGAGCGGTGCGATGACGCTGCAAGACGTCATCGCGGAGTGCGCGGAGATCGGCTTCGACGCCGTGGACCCGACCGGCTACTATTTTCCGGGCTATCCCGATCCGCCCGACGAGGCCTACGTCTACCGCTTCAAGCGGGACGCCTTTCTGCTCGGCCTCGATATCAGCGGTACCGGCGTGCGCAACGATTTCACCGCGCCGGAGGCCCGCGAGCGAACGGCCGACCTCGAACACGTGCAGCGCTGGGTGGACGTAGCCGCGAAGCTCGACGCACCCGTTCTGCGCGTCTTCGCCGGGGCGGGCGTGCCCGATGGCCACGCGCGCGAGAAGGTCTTCGGCTGGGTGGTCGACGGTTTGCGAGCGGCGGCGGCACACGGTCGGCGCCGCGGTGTGATGATCGTGCTCCAGAACCACAATGAGCTCATCAAGACCGCCGAGGAGGTGCTGGAGATTCGCGACCGCGTCGCATCGGACTGGTTTGGTCTGAACGTCGATATCGGCAGCCTCCGGTCGGGCGATCCGTATGCAGAAATCGCTCGTCTGGCCCCGTACGCCGCGACGTGGCAGATCAAGGAGAGCGTCTACCGGAACGGCATCGAGGAGAAGACGGACCTCTCGCGCATCGTAGCGATTCTCCGAGACGCCGGATATCGGGGTTACATTCCGCTCGAGACGCTCGGGCCGAACGACGAACCCAGACGGAAGCTTCCGGCGTTCTTTGAAGAAGTCCGGCGCGCCCTCGGATGAGCTTTTGTCTCCGAACGGTAGATTTCCGATATTGTAAGCAGCTGTTTTCGCATGGTTTCCGGCGCACGCCGGCCTTGCATCATACCCTACCGAAGTCTTGACCGCGCACGAGGTCTTCGACCATATCGAATCACTGAAGGAGCTGGGAGTGCCGGCGGCGCTGGCGACCGTCGTCGACATAGAAGGCGGATCGACGAGCCGCATCGGCGCCCGAATGTTCGTCACGACTGACGGCGCGCGCCTCGGCTCGCTCACGGTGGGCGGCTGCGTCGACGGCCGAGCCGCCGAGGAGTCCGGGGGCGTCCTGAACGACGGGATGCCCCGCGATTTGCACGTCCGCCTCGGCGAGGACGAGCCCGACTTCGGCATGAGCTGCGCCGGCGTCGTACGCGTATTCATAACTCGGATGGATGTGGACGGGCTGCAGCTCCGCGTCTTTGACGAGGCGCGCACATACACCACCGCCGGCCGGCGGGCGGTGGTCGTGACGGCGCTGGATGGACGGACCGATCCGTTTCTCCTTGCGGTGCCGGGCGAAACATCGCCCTGGCCCCATGTGAATGAGGCCGGACGCAGGGCTCTGGACGATGAGTCCAGCCGGCTCCTGTCCGAGACGGACGACCATCCGGAGCTCTTTCTGCAGCCCTTCGTGCCCCCGCCTCTGCTCGTCGTCGTCGGGACGGGCCCGGTGGCGGCCCCGCTCGTTCGACTGGCCACTCAGCTCGGGTACCGCACCTGCATCGTTGACGGCACGGACATCGAAGGGTTCGAGGCCGCCGACGATCGGATGACGGGCATCCCTTCGGAGATCTGCCGCGAGCTCCCCCTGAATGATCGGTCGGCCGTGGTGATTACGGCGCACGACTACAAGTACGAGGTCCCCGTTCTCCGCGAGGTGCTGAACCGAGACGTGGGATATGTAGGGTTCGTGGCCAGCGCGCGGAGAGGCGGTGCCGTCCTGAAGTTTCTCGAGAGCACCGGGACGGATCCGGCGCGCCTCGAGACGGTTCGTGTGCCCGTGGGTCTAGATGTCGGCGCCGAAACGCCTGCGGAGATCGCCGTGAGCATTCTGAGCGAGATGCTGGCCGTCCGGTCCGGCCGCTCGGGCGGTTCGCTGCGCGTCGAGTCTGAGTTGAAGAGAATGGCGGGGTGAGCGATCGTGACCGAATCGGATATGGCCGTCATTCTGGACCATTTTCAGCACCCGCGCAACCGCGGTACGCTGGACGATCCGCACGTCGACTGTGAAGACGTGAATCCCCGCTGCGGGGACCGGGTTCGCCTGCAGGTCCACCTGGGGCCGGCTGACGAAATCACGTCCATCCGGTTCGTGGGCGACGGCTGCGTGATCAGCATGGCTGCCGCGTCGCTCCTCACCACGATGGTGGAGGGCAGGTCGCTCCAGGAGGTCCTGCGACTGAGGGAATCTGCCGTGATCGAGGGCCTGCAGGCTGCCATCACGCCGCGGCGGTACGACTGCGCGCTCCTGGCGCACGTGGTGCTCAAGGCCGGGCTCGTGCGCTTTGCGCACCACCGGCGGATCGGTTCGGGGTGAGGAACGGCATGAGGGGCCGGATTCGTCTCATCGTGCTCGCGGCAGGAAAGTCGACCCGAATGGGGCCCCGCGACAAGCTCCTGCTTCCCCTGGGACACAGCACGGTGCTCGAACGCACCGTGCACGCTGCCGTCGAATCGGATGCGGGCGAGGTGGTCGTGGTGACCGGATGGCGCGACTATCGGACGGTGCTGGCGCCCTATTCGGTGCGTCTGGTGGAGAATCCGGCTCACGACGAAGGGATGGCCTCGTCGATTCGAACGGGAATCCGCGCAGAGGGGCCTCCGCCGATCGCCTACGGCATTATGCTGGGTGACATGCCGTTCGTCCAGCCCGCCACGATCGCGCATCTCGCCGAGTCCGCCGGCCGGGACGCGATCGTGGTGCCGCGCTGCGAGGGATCACCCGGCCACCCTGTTTTTTTCGGCGCGGCCTACCGGTCGGATCTCCTCGCGCTTGGCGGCGACGTGGGTGCCCGCTCCGTCGTCCGGGTGCACGAGAACCGCGTCGTGGGCGTGCACACGGACGATTCGGGCGTGCTCCGCGACATCGACACCGACGAGGCATACCGCCGGGCCCGCAACGCGTAGGGATCGAGTGAACGCCGTCGCTGCGCCGCCGCCCGGCGGGTGTAGAGGCCCTCTAATGAACCTCGCCGAGAACCTCGCCGATCACTTCCACGAGGCGGTCTGCGGCTTCAGATTTCGAGATCACGGCGTATGCGCCGGCCTCAGTGAATTCCTTCTGCAGCGAACGCGTCTTGAAGCCCGTAATAGCGATAAAGGGGATTTTGCGGGTCTTCGCATTCCTCTTCAGCGTCCGGAGCACTTCGAGACCCGTTAATGTGCCCATGACGTGATCGGAGACGATGGCGTGAGGCTCGAAATCGAGCGCACGGTCGAGGCATTCTCGGCCGCTGAAGCAGCTCGTCACGACGTATCCCTGTCGCTCGAGAACGGCCGTCATCCCCTCGGCGAACAACGGGTTGTCGTCGACTACCAGTACTCGTTTGCCCCGCCCCATCGCATATACCACCGCGGTGCTGCGTCGAATCTTCTAACCAGGAAATTGGACTACGTGCCGGCGACGTGGATTCGAAGTGCCCAACTGCATCGAAGGAATCTGTTACATTGTCTCACGTCCGTTACACCGTCCGGTACGTGGTCGATCGCGTCCGCCCGAGCGGCGGATGCTTTCCGCCGAACCGATGAGGTTCTGCTCCGCCCGCTCGCGCCGGGGACGTATGACCTGCGGTCGCCACGCTCGCCGACCAACCGAACGTACCCAAACCACGCCTCAGTATGCGCTCTACCATTGTCCTTCGCTCCTTGCTTTCACAGGCCGTCGCCCTGGTGGCGGTTTCCGCTCTTGCGGCGGGATGCTCCACGGAGCAGGAAGCTCCTGCATCCCATCCCAACATCATCGTCCTGCTCGCGGACGACATGGGTTACGGCGACGCCGGCTCATATAACCCCGACTCGAAGATCCCCACGCCGCACATCGACCGGCTCGCCTCGGAAGGCATGCGCTTCACCGACGCGCATTCCCCCTCGGCCGTCTGCACGCCGACGCGCTACGGACTGCTCACGGGTCGCTATTCCTGGCGCACGCGTCTTAAGGAAGGCGTCTTGCTCGGCTATTCGCCGAATCTGATCGACACGACCCGCATGACCCTGCCTTCCATGCTGAAGCAGGCCGGCTACGCCACGGCCGGCGTCGGCAAGTGGCACCTGGGGCTCGGAGATGAGGAACGCACCGATTACAGCAAGCCGCTTCGTCCGGGGCCGGTCTCGCTCGGATTCGACTACTACTTCGGCATTCCGTCATCGCTCGATTTCGAGCCGTACGTCTATTTCGAGAACGACCGCGTCGAGCAAATGCCGACCGATTCCATCGAGGCGTCGAGAGCCTGCTGCACGGGCGACTTCTATCGCGGCGGCGCGATCGCACCGAATTTCGAACACATCGACGTTCTTCCGCGTACTGTTGCGAATGCGGTGGCTTACATCGAGGACAGGCAGATGGGTCAACCGTTCTTCCTGTACGTGCCGTTTTCGGCGCCGCACACGCCGTGGCTTCCCACGGCCGCCTTTCAGGGCCGGAGCGGGGCGGGGGCGTACGGCGATTTCATGGCGCAGGTCGATGCCGGCGTGGGGGAGATTCTGGATGCGCTCGACGGCGCCGATCTCGCCGAGAACACAATCGTCGTTTTTGCGAGCGACAACGGGGCGTACTGGACCCAGACTGAAATCGACGAGTACGGCCACCGGTCCAATCTGGATTGGCGCGGCATGAAGGCGGACATCTACGAAGGCGGCCACCGCGTGCCATTCATCGTTCGCTGGCCGGAAGCGACGGTGCCGGGATCGGAAAGCGACGAAACCGTGGCCCTGACGGATCTCATGGCAACGTTCGCATCGATCACGGGCGTGGAGCTGCCTGACGATGCCGCCGAGGACAGTTACGACCTTACGCCGGTCCTGCAGGCCGAGTCGATTGAGGGCACGCTTCGCGAGGCGACCGTACTGCACTCCTCCCGCGGCATGTATGCCATCCGGCAGGGCCCCTGGAAGCTGATCGAGGGTCTGGGCTCGGGCGGCTTTACGGAACCGGTCTTCGAGGATCCCGCTCCGGGAGAGCCGGCCGGACAGCTCTACAACCTCGAAGACGATCCGCAGGAATCCATGAACGTCTACGAGGATCATCCCGACGTCGTCGAGCGGCTCACCGGGCTGCTCGATCGGTACCGCGAGCAAGGATACAGCCGCCCCATGGGGAGCCGGTAGGCCATTGAGGCCGCGCATGTTTCGATCCGTTCGACGGCCTCCTCTCAATCCTCAATGACGACGGGGCCCCGCCTCCGATCGGGTTGCGGCTCGCCCTCGCGTACGCGGGCGTCGAGTACCCGGCCGAGCGCCGATTCGGAGATGAGGCCGTGTTCGTGGGCGTGGCGGGCCATCGCGTAACTGTCGTCGGCCAGGACCAGGCTTGCGCCGGCTCTATGAACCTCTGCGGCCAGCCTCGCGATTTCGTTCTTTCGGGTAGATGAGTTGTCGACGTCACGGATGTAGATGGCCTTGACGCGTCCGGGATGGTCGTGCACGATGCCGGCGTAGATCTCCGGGTCGTGCTGCCCGCTGTCTCCCACGAGCACGAACGGCATCTCGTCGTAGAGATCGAGTATGGTGCGGATCAGATCGGCCTTGTGGTCGGTCGCACGGCGCGGAAGCGGGCTCTTCAGACTCACGCCCCATTCTCGCAGAAAGAGAATGGGGCCGGTCGGAATGTCGTGTGCGCGGAAAAATTCTACGAGCATCTCATAGAGACCCCAGTGGCCGCGCGAAACGTAGAGGATCGGATTGCGCTCCCGGCCGCTGCTTCCTTTGTGAAACGCGTCGTAGAGCACCGCCACGCCCGGGAAGGCTACCCGGCTCTCTGCATTCTGTGCGAACAGGCGCCAGAACATCTTGATCCTGTTGGCAACGCCGGTATACATGACCGTGTCGTCGATGTCGCTGATGACGACGAAGCGGGCGTCGCGCGGCGGAATGAACACTTCGCACCGGGCAGAGGGCCGCGCCACGTCGTCCGGGTCGATCGATTCGGAGAGCGCCACCTCTACCTCGTACCAGAGACGATCGGAGGACGGCGGGTCTTCGAGCCTCATGTGTACGTCGAAATACCCGTCTTTGTCGGTCCTCACCCGCTCGACCTGCCCGTGAAATCGAACGTCGACGTCGACGTCGGGCACGCCCGTGCGAAGGAGACGGCGTGCGATCTGGGCGAGCAATCGGCCAAAGCCCGATCCGTTGGTCGAGCCCGTCGGCTGGTGAAAAACGCTGCCCATAAGGAAAATTTCCTGCCGCGAACCGTAGCCGCGGTACGGCACCACGACGTAGCCGGGGGCGGACTCGACGCTGCCGGTGACGACCCGAAGGAGCTTCTTGAGTGGACGTAAGACGGACATTCGCATTGCGCATCTTCCGGAAAAACGACGATGGCTGGACCGCAAGCCGCTGAGGCCCGCATCCCCAAACTCTTATGTTATACCGCTGCGCGGACGGAACTCTCCATCAGAACGACGTCATCGACCGCCTCCTGTCAGGATCATCACATCTCATGCGCTGATCGAAAGACGCGAGCGCCAGGCGCGCGGTCAC
>CAZXHQ010000158.1:0-7794 GCA_964640145.1 uncultured Rhodothermales bacterium
GAATAATCCCTCCCCCTCCGCCAGGGTTGGTCGGCGGCGGCTGCGACGCGGCGGCTGCGATCGTCGATGGTCGGCACCCTTCGAACGATGCAGATGGCCTGCGGCCGAATGCAGGTCGCATGGCGCAGGGTGCAGATGGGCAACGCCGGCCGCCGCAGCCGTCGACATTCGGCAGGGCTTTGCCTATATTTTTCTTCGGCTTAGCACACTTTGTTCGTACGTACGGTGACGTATTTTTGGGTCGATGCGATGGCTCCGCCCGGTGCGCCGACGAGATTCGAGCCCGAAAGCGGGGGGTGAATTGCGGAGCAATTGCGCGTAGCCGGAACGACGAGGAGTGCGATGGCAGCGGCTCTCGCAGGTTAGCGTATTTGCTATCGGATGCCCGAGAGGCCTTGCCCCTTCTCTGCGCCTACGCTTTATCAGCAAGGTGTGCGGCACGTTTCTGGTGTTGGTTCGAGCCGCGCGCGGCTCTCCGATATTGTGACGTCAGTGTAACTGAATCCGGCTCCGCGCGTACATATCGAACGGCCCTTCGCCGCACGAAGCTGGGGCTCCCTGCACTCTTCCACGTCTGTCCTTTCAAGACCATGCAATCGATGTTTGCCCCGGGTCATTTCGGCCGGCCTGTCTTTCTGGTGCTTCTGATTTCGACGCTGACCGTGCATGCGGCGTCTGCGCAGGAGGCTCGTACCATTTCGTTTGAGGAGGCCGTGCGGATCGCGCTGGACCAAAACATCCTCCTGCGCCAGTCCGCGAACACCGTCGAGCTTCAGTCCCGGCAGGTTTTTCAGCGGCGGATGGACTTTTTGCCGCGTCTGTCCTTCTTCACGAACGGCTCGCGCGGTTCCGGTTTCGCGCAGGACCAGGCGGGACGCAACATCCAGTTCACGAACAAGAATGTGAATGGATCGTTCTCGACGCAGCTGAACCTGTTCAACGGATTCGCCGACGTTGCCGCACTCGAACAGGCCCGTCATGACCGGGATGCGAGCGTCTTGAACTACGACCGGGCCCGCCAGGACGTCGTCTTCAACGTCGCGGACAACTTCCTTGCGTACGTCAATTCCGTGGAACAGGTGGGCATCTGGGAGGAGAACCTCGCATCCCAGCGCCAGCAGCTCGCGCAGATCGAAGAGTTCGTCAACGTCGGAGCCCGTCCGATTTCCGACCTTTATCAGCAGCAGGCCGCCACGGCACAGGCCGAGCTGCAGGTGCTTAACGCGCAGCGCACGGCGCAGCTGGACAAGACGCGCCTCATGCAGGTGCTGCAGCTGGATCCCTTCGGCGAATACGAGTTCGCAGCGCCTCAGCTCGACGACCTAGCGATGACGCCCGAGCAGTATAATCTCGACGAGCTCCTCCATTCGGCTTTCAGCGAACGGGCCGACATCGAGGCGCAGGAAGAGCAGATTTTTGCAGCCCGCGAAGGTATCCGCATCGCGCGGTCGCAGTACTGGCCGTCGGTCAACGTCAGCGGCAACTACCGCTCGAATTTCTCGCCCGACTCGGATGGAGGCGTCTTCAATCAGCTCGACCTGAATCGGGGCAATTCGGTCGGTTTTAGCATATCGTTACCGATCTTCGACCGCTTCAGCAGAGGCACGCAGGTGCAGCAGGCGGAGGTTCGGTATCAGAACGAGATGCTCGAACTCGACAACATGCGCCAGCAGGTCGCTCTTCAGGTAAGACAGGCATACCTTGACTACGAGATGACGGAGAAACGCCTCGAGGTTACGGAGACCCAGGTGCGGGCGGCCGAACAGGCGGTCGAGGCCGCGGAAGAACGCTACAACGTAGGTGCGGCTACGCTCGTGGAACTCACGCAGGTTCGGGCCCAATTTGTGGAGGCCGTCAGCAATCGGGCGCAGGCTCGGTACGACTTCCTCTTCCAGGGTAAACTGGTCGATTATTACGTGGGCCGGCTGAATCCGTCTCAACCGCTGCTGCAGTGACGCAGCCGCCTGCACGCTATCTGCCACCCTCACTCTGACTCACGGCCTTATGGGACGGAAATCGAGCGCGACCAAACGGCTTCTGTGGATTATCGGAGGTCTGCTCATTCTCGTAGCAATTCTGGGCGTCGTCGGTCGCGTTACCGGCATGTTCGGTGGCAGCGGCGATGCCGTCTCCATTGAGACGGCGGAGGCCGACGTCCGAACGATCACGCAGGTGGTTACGGCATCGGGCAAGGTGCAGCCTGAGACGGAAGTGACGATCAGTCCCGACGTCTCGGGAGAGATCATCGAGCTCGCGGTGAAGGAAGGCGATCACGTGGATCGCGGCGCGCTGCTGGCTCGGATCAAGCCGGACTTCTACCTCACTCAGGTCGAGCAGGCGGAGGCCGGCGTGCTGCAGTCCAAGGCCAACATGGCCCAGCGGCGGGCCGATCTCTTGAAGGCGGAGTCGCACGCGAAGCGCCAGCAGGAACTGTTCCGAAAGCAGGCCATCTCGCGGAGCGCGTTGGAAGAGGCGGAGACGCAGCACGAGATCGCAAGGGCGGCCCTCGAAGCGGCCACGTACGCCGTGCGGAGCTCCGAAGCGCGCCTTCGCGAGGCGGAGGAGCAGGTGAGCAAGACCGTCATCTACAGTCCGATGGACGGCACGATCAGCAAGCTGGACGTCGAGCTCGGTGAACGAGTCGTCGGCACGAGTCAGATGGCCGGTACGGAGATGATGCGTGTGGCGCGCCTCGATCAGATGGAAATCGAGATCAACGTGAATGAGAATGAGATCGTCCGGGTCGCGCTCGGCGACACGGCGACCATAGAGGTCGATGCCTATCCGGAGCGTTCGTTCGGCGGGACGGTGACCGAAATCGCAAATTCGGCCAGAACGACCGCGGCAGGTACGCAGGAGCAGATTACCGAGTTTCCCGTCAAGGTCCGCATCCTGGATCCGCACAACATAGATTCGGCCGCTGCCGCTCGGGAGGTTCTCGCGAACGGAGAAGTGCCGCTTCCCTCGACGGAGTCGGCGCACTTCAGGCCGGGCATGAGTGGCACGGTCGACGTATTCACAGAGACCGTCTTCGGCGTCGTGGCGGTGCCTATACAGGCGGTCACGGTGCGAGACCTCGCCGGCGTTCGGAGCCGCGAGACGGGTCCCGATTCTCTCCCGACGGGTGCCACGGATCCGGTGAAGGAAGATCTTCGACGCGTCGTCTTTATCGTAGACGAGGGCCGTGCCAGGATGATTGAAGTGCGGACCGGCATTTCCGACGACACACATATCGAAGTGCGCTCGGGACTAACCGGCGGTGAGCAGGTCATCATCGGGCCCTATCGTGTCGTCAGTCGAACGCTCGAAGACGGTGATGCCGTGAAAGACGGCGGACCCGCGGCCTTCGTAGCGGCGGGCACGTAACGCGCGACGCCACCAACCTTTCCTTCAGCACGGCAAACGAGCACATGGCCGAGCGGCGAGCACTCATAGAGCTCCGGAATATCACCCGCGTTTATCGGATGGGCGAGCACGACGTGCACGCGCTTGCGGGCATATCCGTCGATATTCTGGAAAACGAGTACGTGGCGATCATGGGGCCGTCGGGTTCCGGGAAGTCCACGCTGATGAACGTCATCGGCTGTCTCGATACGCCGTCGACGGGGGAATACTATTTGGGTCAGCAGCGCGTGAGCGAGATGACCGATGACGAGCTCGCAGGCGTACGTAACCGGGAGATCGGCTTTGTCTTTCAAACCTTTAACCTGCTTGCGCGTGCAGATTGCATGCACAACGTCGAGCTGCCGCTCGTCTACAGTGGGATCAGGAAGCGCCGGAGGCGTGAGATGGCCCTGCGGGCGCTGGAAAGCGTCGGCCTGGGAGACCGCCTCGAGCACAAGCCCAACGAGCTCTCCGGAGGGCAGCGCCAACGGGTGGCCGTGGCGCGCGCGCTCGTGAACAATCCAGCCATTATTCTTGCCGACGAGCCGACCGGTAATCTCGATACGACGACGGGAGGGGAGATCATGCAGCTCTTCGAGCTTCTCTACCGGCGCGGCAACACGCTGCTCGTCGTGACGCATGAAGAAGAGGTTGCGCTGCACGCCCGCCGGATCCTACGACTGCGTGACGGTACCGTCGAGAGCGACGTAAGGGTAGAGCATCCGAAACTCGCGGCCATGATCGAACCCACCGCGGCGTAGAAGGGATCGAACCGGCCGCGAACCGCTCGGCGGCCTACCTGCGCCGAGGTCCGAACGTGCAGCGGTATTCTTCCGTCGTATGCTCGAACCGAACGGGGAGCTCCGTCCGCCGCACGAGGACGGCCTGAAAGGGCACCGATTCAGAGAAGGCGACGAGGCAGTCCTCCCCCGGGACGTTCACGACGTATTCCGCGACGACCATGCTGTCGATTCTATCTACCGACGCGAAATCGATGGAGTGGCCGCTCGTGGACTGCGGGAGGGCGACGAGCAGGACGATCGCCTGGGAGAAGTCGACGGAACGGAACGGGGCAATCGGATTCAGCGAATCGCGATAACCGTCCCAGGCTTCCTGATCGCGGAGCGCGACCTCCATGGTGTCCTGTATTGCGGCTCGCTGGCCGTATCCGATGGGCTCAAAGTAGAACGACTCCGTATCCGCATTCGCCTCGTCGGCAGTCTCTTCAAGCGTACATCCTGGGAGCAGCAGCAAGGCGAAGAGGAGCGGAGCCGAAGCCAGGGGGCCTGCCAAGGAGGGGCGCAAATCGGTGGATGCGAATTGGTGCGGAATCGTAGGGACGGCGTGGGACGCACGAGGTCCGCTGCAGATCCCTGCGGTCACTCGTAGCGCAGCGACTCGATAGGGTCGAGGCGGGATGCCTTGAGGGCGGGATAACCGCCGAAGACGAGGGCGACGGCGGATACCATCACCGCGGCAGCCATCGCCCAGCCCCACGGAACGGCAGCTGAGATGCCGAAATAGACGGCGACGGCATTGCCGGCGGCGACGCCCAGGAGGATCCCCACCAGGCCTCCGATCTGACAGAGCAGGACGGCTTCGAGGACGAACTGGCCCATAATGTCACGCTTCCGGGCGCCCACCGATTTCCGGATGCCGATCTCCCGGGTACGCTCCGTGACGGAGACGAGCATGATGTTCATGATGCCTATCCCTGCCGCGAAGAGCGCGATGAGCCCGATGCCTGCACCGCCGGCCGTGAGGGTGCCCGTGAACGCATCGAATATCGCGCGCATCGAGTCGTTCGTCTCGAGCTCGAAGTTGTTTTCTTCGCCCGGCGGTACCGCGCGAATGGTCCGCAACCTGCCGATTACTTCATCCATCGCGGCGGGGACGAGGTGCGGGGCGGGAGCGCGTACGCTGGTAGTGGCGATGTTGCGATCACTCGCGCCGTAGAGATGAAGGAGTGTCCCCATGGGCGCAAAGACGCGGTTGTCGACGTTGAAGCCCAGAAAATTGCCCTTCGGCTCCAGCACGCCGATCACCGTGAACCGGTTGCCGCCCACGTCGACGACCTTCCCTAGCGGACTCCGCGAGGGGAAAAGCTCCTCGGCCACCGCAGAGCCCAACACGACGAGGCGACGGGCGTATCGATTGTCTTCCAGGGTAAAACTACGGCCGTAGTCGATCGTGTAGCTGAAGTTTCCGAGGAAGTTCTCGTCCGTCCCGATCAGGACGACGTTCGGGTCGGTCACGCGCGCGTCGAAGCGGACGGTGGTAAGATCGAAGTCTTCCTGGGCGCTCACGGTTAGCGGCCCGGCAAGGCTCTCCCTCAGGCGCTCCACCTGTTCGGCCGTAATGTTGGGGCGGAAGTCGAAACGACGGTCGCCCATCCGCATCGACGGATAGCGCGAGATGGTGAAGGTGCCCGTACCGAGGAACGTCATCTTCTCCTCGAAATAGACGTCGATCACCTTCACGGCCGTCACGGAGGTGATGATGGCGAAGACGCCGATGACCATCCCGAGAAGCGTGAGCGCGGTCCGCGTCTTGTTCGCCCGAAGCGAGGTCCACGCCGACGAGATGACGTCCTGAAGCTCCATACTCGGGGGGTAGAAGGGCTATTCGTAACGGAGGGATTCGATGGGATCGGATTTCGCGGCGCTCCACGCCGGGGCGAGGCCGAAGCCTACGCCCACGAGCACGCAGACGGCAAACGCGACGAGGACGGTTCCCGGGGGCAGATAGGCCGTAAAGAATATGTTGATGACCGCGGCGATGCCCGCCGCCAGGAGGACGCCGAGCAAACCGCCTATCAGGCATATGGTCACGGCCTCAAGCAAGAACTGAATCAGGATCGTGCGGCGGCGCGCTCCGAGCGCCTTTCGGAGGCCGATCTCCCGCGTGCGTTCTTTTACCGAGACGAACATGATGTTCATCACGCCGATGCCGCCCACGAGCAGGGCGAGGGCGGTCAGGAAGACTCCGATACCGTAGATGGCGCCCTTGACAGGAGCCAGCTGGGCGCGGAGCGACTGATGCTCATTGATCTCGAAATTGTCGTCCTCGAGCGCATCCACCGACCGGGCCACTCGGACGATGCCCGTCAGCTCGTCCCTGGCGGCAGCCAGGCTGATGGCTTCCCCGGTGCGCGCCTGCACAGAAACGCTGCGATGCTGCAGGCCGAAGATCTGCTCGAACGTCGCGAGCGGAATGCGGGCCTGCCGGTCGGCGGAATGCGGCTGGTCGGCGCCGCTGCCTTTTCGCGCCAGCACGCCGATGACGTGAAACCGATGTCCGTCGATGCGGACGTGCTTGCCGACCGGATTCTGATGCGGGAACAGATTGTCCGCGACCTGCGCTCCGATGACGGCGACGCGTCGGGCCGTGCGGTTGTCCAGGTCGGAGTAAAAACGGCCCGACGCTATCTCCACGACGTGCACACGAGCGTAGTCGGGCGTCGACGCTTCGATGCTGACCGGCGCGAGCGTGCGTCCTCCGTGGGAGACCGGTCGGCTCGTCGAGACGACGGGAGCTGCCGCCGCAACGAGGCGAGAACGGGTCTTGATGATCTCGGCCAAGTCGGACTCTATGTTGGGCCGATTCATGTATTCCCACCATTTGGAGCCCGGTCCCGTCATCCATGGCCACTTCTCGATATAGAGTACGTCCGTCCCCAGCTCGGACATGGACTCGTCGAACCGGCGTTCAATACCGTTGATGACGGTAGCCATCCCCGTAACCGACGTAATGCCGATCACGATGCCGAGCGTCGTCAGGATGGAGCGCAGCTTGTGCGCGGCCACCGCGCGCACCGCCGTCACGAAGGCTTCCCGGATCTCGAAGTAGATGGCGTGCACGTACAACCCCGATGGGACTGATGCATGGAAGAAGGAGGAGTCGGGTCCGGCGACCACGTCTACGACGCATCACGCTTACGATGCATCGACAGGAAAGATACGCCCCCTGCAGTTTCGTATCTTGGTCCACCACCATCAACCTTCAACCCACAACCTTCAACCTTCAACCTTCAACCTTCAACCGTAGATATTGACCCGATCGGAAATCAACCGCATCATCGAGGACGCCGCGGCGTTTCTGGAAGACCGGCTGTTCATGCTCCCGCCTTTCGCGTTCTGGACGCCTGAGGAGTGGAAGCGAAAAGGTAGGGAAGTAAGGGCCATCGTCGAGCGGCGTCTCGGGTGGGACATTACGGACTTCGGAAGCGGCGATTTCTCCAGCCGGGGGCTCTTCCTGTTCACGTTGCGCAACGGCGACCCCGGCAGGCTGGGTACCGGCCGGGGCATGCTCTATGGCGAAAAGGTTCTCATCGTAGAGCCCGGTCAGGTGACGCCCCTGCACCGCCACGAGGTGAAAACGGAGGACATCATCAACCGTGGAGGCGGGGAG
>CAZXHQ010000159.1:0-4019 GCA_964640145.1 uncultured Rhodothermales bacterium
GGGCCCCTGCCTGATCGTTCGGACCAGCTCCGAAGTATCGGAACAGCTTCAGAAGTAGCCGTGGGCGCGTACGGCGCCGACCCTACGGTACCTGGAGGGAGCCTTTGAGATAACCTCGATTTGCCTTGCACGTTTAACACAATTTTAACATTATAGCGATCCGGTTTATAGCGATCTCTGTACATCGAGGCGACCGTATGCACGATTCTTCACTCACCTCGACCTGCGGCGGCGGGGCCGGCGCATCGACGGTGCTTCGCTCCCCTCCACAGCACTCCAATCCGGCTTTAAAATCTTTGATACGGGCGCTGGCTTCGAAAAGGTAATGACATGATCTTCGAGGGTGAACAATACCTCCCCGTGAGCGAGAAGCGCCTCTGGCACCTGCTGATGGATCCGGGAGTTCTCGCGGTGGTCATCCCGGGCTGCTCAGAGTTGGAGCAGACCGATGCGCACGAATACAGCGGGACGATCTCGGCTAAGATCGGGCCCATCGAGAGCCGGTTCGAGACAGACTTCACGATCAGCGATATCGAGTTCCCGAATCGCTTTCGCCTTCACGTCATGGGGCAAGGAGGCGCCGGGTTCGTCACGTTCGACGTCCAGATCAACTTGATCGGCCAGGACGAGGAGTCCACGCTCCTGCGATACAGCGCAGATGCGGACGTCGGTGGAAGGCTCGCGGCAGTCGGTCAGCGCCTTATAAAAGCGGCCGCCGGAACCATGATCAAGAAGGGTTTCAACAACTTGCGATCACGCGTGGAAGAGGAGGTAGCCGCCCGCGATTCCACGCATCCGTCGAATTCCGCACACTCCGTCTCGAACGAATAGCGCATATGGAGGCAGACGCATGACCCACTCCGTTCAAGTCACCGTCAACGGCATGCCGCGCGAGGCCGACGTGGAGCCACGCCTGCTGCTGGTGGATCTCCTCCGGGAGCATTTCGGGCTCACCGGGACGCACGTCGGCTGTGATACGAGCCAGTGCGGGGCATGCACGATACATCTTGACGGCCGGTCCGTGAAGTCGTGCACCGTCTTCGCCGTGCAGGCCGACGGGCATGAGGTTACGACCATCGAGGGCATGGCTCGCAACGGGACTCTGCACTCGCTGCAAGAGGCATTTCGAGAAGAGCACGGTCTTCAGTGCGGTTTCTGCACGCCGGGCATGATCATGGCGGCCGCCGATCTCCTTGAAAGCAGCGAGAATCCCAGCGAGGCGGAAATACGGCATGCACTCGAGGGCAACTACTGCCGCTGCACCGGCTACCACAACATCGTCAAAGCAATTCAGCGCGCCGCAGAACGGGCAGGATCTCCTGCCCTCACCGAAACTTGATGGCGGAGTGAGTCATGACTGAGCTTATTGGAAGCGCCGTAAAGCGCGTCGAGGATAAACGGTTTCTGACGGGCCGCGGACGATATACCGACGACATCGTCCTGCCGAACATGACCCATGCCTGCATCGTCCGGAGCCCGCACGCCAACGCCCGTATCAAAGGCATCGATTTCGCCCGGGCCCGGCAGCATCCGGGTGTCGTCGCCGTTTTCACCGGCCAGGATCTTCTCGATGACGGTGTGAACTCGCTGCCAAACGGATGGCAGATCGGAGAGGACATGAAGGAGCCGCCTCATTACCCGCTGGCGGTGGACCGCGTCCGCCACGTCGGAGACGGCGTCGCCGTCATCATCGCAGAGACGCGTGCGGGGGCGGAAGATGCGGCCGAGATGATCGACGTCGACTACGAAAGACTGCCTGCGGTGACGGACGTTGCCGAGGCGATCAAGGACGATGCACCCCTCCTCCACGACGACGCGCCGGGGAACGTAAGTTTCGACTGGAACCTCGGCGATAAAGGCGCGGTCGACCAGGCTCTGGAGCAGGCACATCACGTCACCCGGTACGAGTTCCGGAATCAGCGTCTCGTCGCCAATGCCATCGAGCCGCGCTGCGCCATCGGCGATTATGACTCGGCGCGCGACGAGCTGACGCTTTATACGAGTTCGCAGAATCCACATCTGATCCGCCTTCTCATGTGCGCCTTCGTGTTGGGACTTCCGGAGCACAAGGTGCGCGTGATCTCGCCCGACGTCGGAGGAGGCTTTGGGAGCAAGATTTTTCATTATCCCGAAGAAGTGATATGCAGCTGGGCGACCAGAAAGATCGGTCGCCCGGTAAAATGGACGGCTGCTCGGAGCGAGAGTTTTGTATCGGACGCTCAGGGCCGTGACCATGCAACGACCGCCGAGATGGGCTTCGACCGGGACGGCCGCATTGTCGGACTTCGCGTCCAGACGCTCGCGAACCTGGGCGCTTATATTTCCACGTTAGCCGGTGCCGTGCCTACGTATCTGTACGGCACGCTTCTGGCCGGCCAGTACAAGACGCCAGCGATTCATGTGAACGTGAAGGGCGTCTTCACGAATACGGTGCCCGTGGACGCGTATCGAGGAGCGGGCCGTCCGGAGGCAACCTTCGTCGTGGAACGGCTCGTGGCGCTGGGCGCCAAGGAGATGCAGATCGATCCCGCCGATCTGCGTAGAAAGAATTTCATCCAGCCCGACGAGTTTCCTTACGAGACACCTGTCGCGCTCGTCTACGACAGCGGGAATTACGACGGGACCCTCGACAAAGCGCTCCGGATGATCGATTACGAGGGGTTTAGAGCGGAGCAGCAGCGAGCCCGCGAAGAGGGCCGGCTGCTGGGAATCGGGATCTCTACCTACATCGAAGCGTGTGGCGCTGCGCCATCGAAGCTCGCCGGCGCGTTGGGAGCGAGGGCCGGCCTCTATGAGAGCGGCGCGATTCGCGTTCATCCTACGGGCAAGGTTCAGGTGTTTACGGGCACGCACTCCCACGGCCAGGGCCATGAAACGGCGTTCGCTCAGGTCGTCGGGCACCATCTTCAAATTCCGCTAGAGGACGTGGAGGTCGTACACGGGGATACGGGCCAGATTCCGTTCGGCATGGGCACCTACGGCTCCCGGAGTCTCGCCGTAGGGGGCAGCGCTCTCGTCAAGGCACTCGATAAAGTCAAGAGCAAAGCCCGTAAGATTGCGGCCCACAAGCTGGAAGCAGCGGAGGAAGATCTCGAATATGCGGAGGGCGGTTTCAACGTTAAAGGTACCGACCGATCTATCAGCTTCGGCGAAATCGCGCTGACTGCCTACATCCCGCACGACTATCCCGACGATCTCGAGCCCGGCCTCGAAGAGAACGCCTTCTATGACCCGTCGAACTTCACCTTCCCATTCGGCGCACACATCTGCACGGTGGAGGTCGAACCCGATACGGGCCGGATTAAAATCCTGCGCTACGTCGCCGTCGACGACGTCGGCAACGTCATCAATCCCATGATCGTGGACGGGCAGGTGCACGGCGGGGTCGCGCAGGGCGTCGGGCAGGCGCTCCTCGAGGGCACCGTATACGACGAGAACGGACAGCTGGTGACCGGGTCGTACATGGACTACACGCTGCCGCGTGCGGACGATCTGCCCATGTTCGAGGTCGACCGGACCGTGACGCCCTGCCCCCACAACCCGCTGGGGGTCAAAGGCGCCGGCGAGGCCGGCACCATTGCGGCGACGGCCTGTGTCGTCAACGCGGTCATCGACGCGGTATATCATAAGGGAATTCGTGACATTCCGATGCCGCTGACGTCCGAGCGCGTCTGGCGAGCCCTGCGCGGCAATGGCCGAAAGGCTTAACACTCGCTTCCGAGCATTCTAGGAATCCTGAGATGACGACCTACCCGTTTGAATACGTGCGGCCCTCGTCGATCGACGAGGCGCTGTCGCTGATGGACGGTGAGAGCACGCTGCTGGCCGGCGGGCACAGCCTGATCCCGTCCATGAATCTTCGCCTGGCCCGTCCTTCGCGGCTCATCGACATCGGCCGGCTGGAGACGCTGAAATCGATCGAAGAGGCCGGCGGACAGCTTCGCGTCGGAGCGCTCGTCACGCACCGCAGCGTGGAGCGTTCTTCGCTCGTACGATCCAGATGCGCCGTGCTCGCCGAA
>CAZXHQ010000159.1:4119-7723 GCA_964640145.1 uncultured Rhodothermales bacterium
CTCGGTGCGCGGGCCGGCGCGGCCTACGCCAAGTTCGCCAACCCGGCTTCGCGCTACGCCGTGGTGGGCGTGGCGGCGGTCGTAGAAGTCGACGGCGGCGGCACGTGCACGTCCGCACGCATCGGCGTCACCGGAGCGGCCCCGTCCGCCTTTCGCGCAGAGGGTGCCGAGCAGAAATTGGTCGGAAACAAGCTGGATGCCGATGCCATGTCGGAAGCGGCACGTGGGATCGCCGAGCAGGCTGATCTTCTCGACGACCTGAGCGCCAGCGCTTCGTACCGGGCGCACCTGTGCGAGGTCATGGCCGGACGTGCCCTTACACAAGCTGCTGAACGAATGAAATAGATGTGCACAGCCGTGCTTGATTCCGTCGATGGCGTCCTCGATGCTCTAGAGGACGAGTCGTACATAGCTGATCGCAATCTGGCAACAAGCCTTTTCCTCGCGCTCAAGCTGCACCGCCCACTCTTCCTCGAAGGCGCAGCCGGTGTGGGCAAGACGGAGCTCGCCAAAGTGCTGGCCAAGGTGCTCGGCGCGCCGCTCGTCCGGCTGCAGTGTTATGAAGGCCTCGACCTTCATACAGCCGTTTACGAGTGGAACTACGCCCGCCAGATTCTGCAGATTCGACTCGCCGAAGCACTCGACAATCAGGATCAAGACGTCATTCTGCATGAGATCTTCGGCCCCGAGTACCTTATTCGCCGCCCACTCCTTCAGGCAATAGACCCCGCGCACGAGACGGTTCCCGTTCTACTGATCGACGAACTGGACCGTGCCGACGAAGAATTCGAGGCCTTTCTGCTCGAGCTGCTGTCCGACTTTCAGGTCACCATCCCCGAAATCGGTACTATAAAGGCCGAGAAGCCGCCCGTTGTCGTCATTACCTCGAATCGAACGCGGGAGATCCACGATGCCCTCAAGCGCCGTTGCCTTTATCACTGGATCGAGTATCCTTCACGTGAGAAGGAACTCAAGATCGTCCGGGCCAAGGTGGGCGACGTTCCCCAGAAGCTGGTCCGCGAAGTGGTGACGTTCGTGCAGGAGCTGCGGGAGCTCGATCTCTACAAGCAGCCGGGAATCTCCGAGACGCTCGACTGGTGCCGCGCGCTCATGATGCTGGACCAACAACAGCTCGACCATGAGGTCGTCGAGTCGACGCTCGGGAGCCTCCTGAAATATCGCGACGACCTCGTACGGGTCTCGGGGAACGAAAGCGCCCGCATCCTGAACAGCGCACGGGCAGAAGCACCGGCCGGAAGAACGTGAGAGGCGGCCGCCGCCGGGCTGGTTCAATCAAAGCGAGACCGGATGTCGTGTGTGGAGCGCGCTATGCTTTCCAAAGAATTTCTTGACGAACACGTAGTCACGTTCGGACGTGTACTCCGGCGCGCCGGACTGGACGTCGGCTCCGATCAGGTGGTGGCCGCCCGTCAAGCCGTCCACCTCGTAGACCTCCGGCGAAAGGAAGATTTCTATCAGGCCCTCTTCTGCACACTCGTCCGGAGCCGCTCCCAGATCGAGCTATTCGACCGGGCCTTCCACCTCTTCTGGCATGCTCCGACAGAGATTCCGGAGGTGATGGCCGACCTGTTGTCGCGGTCGACGATTGCCTCCCAACGTCGGAGATCACGGGACGGAGCCGCCGCTCGTGAACGCCCACTCATGATAACCGGCTCCCGGAACGGCCACGACGAAGAGGCGCCCGAAGAGCCTGCGGCGACCGCGTACAGCCCCGTGGAACGTCTGAGAAAAAAGGATTTTGCACGATTCACGGTGGAGGAAATCGCCGAGGCTCAGGCATTCATCCAGAATCTCACGTGGCCCTTCGAGCCGGACCCGGTACGGCGTTTCTCTCGCGTCGAGAAAGGACGACGCTTCGATTTTCGTCGTACACTTCGACGCGGACTGCGATATCACGGCGAACTCTTCCGTCTCTATTACGGTGGGCGTAAACGACGAGATCAACGAGTTGTCTTGCTCTGCGACGTCAGCGGATCTATGGAGGTGTACTCCCGCATGTTGTTACGATTCATGCATGCCGTCTCGAGACGAAAACTCGATGTGGAAAGCTTTGTCTTCGGCACGCGTCTGACGCGCGTGACGCGGCATCTTCATCGGCGAGACGTTGATGAGGCTCTTTCCGCCGTCGCACATGACGTCGAAGATTGGGCCGGCGGGACGCGCATCGGCGAATCGCTCAAAACGTTCAACTTCGAGTGGCTGCGCCGCGTTCTGCGCAGCCGCGGCATCGTTCTGATCATAAGCGATGGCTGCGACCGCGGCGATCCGGAACTTCTAGGGCGAGAGTTGGCCCGGCTTGCGCGCAGCTGTCGCACGCTGTTGTGGTTGAATCCGCTCCTAGGTTACGGCGACTATCAACCACTGACTCGCGGCATGCAGGCTGCACTTCCACACATCGACTACTTTTTACCCGTTCACAATCTCGAATCGCTCGAACGTCTGCAGACCGTGCTCTCCCGGTTACCGACCGATCATCGCCGACCGATGCCGGACAACGCTCCGGCGGAACGCTGATCTCCCATGGGAGGCGCACTCTATTCGAGAGCCTGAGATGCTCGCATATCGACGCGGCATCCGTATGGTCTGACGTGCCTAGATGACCGGTTCCGTCGAGATGGCACCGGGAGGCTCCCTCGCGTCCGCTCCCATTATCAAGAACGTATACAATCTGACGTGTTCAGCTACCGGACGTCGGTTTCATTCTCGTACCTTGGTAGTGATTATGCGTGAACATTCAATCTAGTCACATGGAGTCACCATTTGATCTCACAGACCGCGTCGCCGTCGTTACGGGCGGCTCGGGGGCCCTCGGTACCGAATTCTGCCGCGGCCTCGCCGGTGCCGGCGCGACCGTCGTCGTCCTCGCCCGAAATCAGGAACGCGTCGACGCGGTCGTCGACCAGATCGAGGCCGACGGCGGCACGGCCATGGCCGCTACGGGCGACGTGCTCCAGAAAAACGACCTGATGGACGTGCGCGACGCGGTGCTCGACCGCTTCGGAAAGATCGACATCCTCGTCAACGGTGCCGGCGGCAACGTCGACGCCGCCACGCTGAAGCCGGGCGACAGCATCTTCAGGCTCTCGGAAGCCGCCTTCCGCCGCGTGTTCGACCTCAATCTCGTCGGCACGATCCTGCCCACCCAGATCTTCGGCGAGGTGATGGCGGATGCCGGGAGCGGCGTGATCGTAAACGTGTCGTCGATGGCCGCCGACCGGACGCTGACGCGCGTGGTCGGCTACTCGGCCGCCAAGGCCTCGGTCGAAAATTATACGAGGTGGATGGCCGTCGAGCTCGCCCGCACGTTCGGCGACGGACTGCGGGTGAACGCGCTGGCCCCCGGATTCTTCATCGGCGAACAGAACCGCGACCTGTTGCTGAAGGAGGACGGTTCACTGACCGACCGCGGCCAGACCATCATCGATCATACGCCGATGCGCCGCTTCGGCGAGGCCGACGAGCTGGTCGGGACGCTCGTCTGGCTCTGCAGCGACGCCTCTAAATTCGTGACCGGCATCGTCGTACCCGTCGACGGCGGATTCTCAGCATTCAGCGGGGTATGAGGTCATGCGTGTTCACCGTC
>CAZXHQ010000160.1:0-2952 GCA_964640145.1 uncultured Rhodothermales bacterium
AGTAAGGAGGCCTTTTTTTTCTTAATTAAGCGGACGCTGATCGGGCTTCGAGGCGTTCCGCGACGACGTTGCCCCTCGGGCACGTTTGTGTGATATTGAAGTCGCCCTCCAGCAACCAAGGTGCCGTATCACGATGAACCGACGTCAATTCGTTGCCGCGCTCGCCGCCTCGGTGCCGTTCGGCAGATCGGAGACAGGAGGATCCGTCCGAAGCACGGCCCGCCGCACGCCGGCCGGCCGGCCGATCTGCATTTTTTCGAAGCACCTGCAGTTCCTGGATTACGACGCCATGGCCGAGACCGCCGCCTCGATAGGTTTCGACGGCGTCGATCTGACGGTTCGTCCCGGCGGCCACGTTCTGCCGGAGAATGCGGCGCGCGATCTGCCGCGGGCCGTCGCGGCGGTACGTCGCGCGGGCCTCGAGGCGCCGATGATGACGACGGCGATCGCCTACGTCGATGACCCCCATGCGGAGACCGTCCTGCGGACGGCCGCGGATCTCGGCATCCGCTATTACCGGATGAACTGGGTGCCCTACGACGCCGCCGCCGACGTCCTGGCCACCCTCGAAGCCTATCGGCCGCATCTCGAGCGACTGGCCCAGCTGAATGAGGCATTGGGCCTTCACGGCGCGTACCAGAACCACGCCGGCCTGTGGGTGGGGGCGCCGCTCTGGGATCTGCAGCTTCTGCTCGAGGGTCTCGATCCCGAGCACACCGGCTCTCAGTACGACATCCGTCACGCCACCGTCGAGGGCGCCAACACGTGGCCCCTCGGCCTGAAGCTGCTGGCGCCGTATATTCGCACGACGGTCATTAAGGACTTCAAGTGGGCGGAGCGCGGCGGCGACTGGGTCGTCGAGAACGTACCCCTGGGTGAAGGGATGGTCGATTTCGAGGCGTATTTCGACCTCGTCCGGCAGCTCGGCATTGCGGGGCCTATTTCGCTGCACCTCGAGTACGAGCTGCCCGAGCAGGGTCCCATAGACCGCCGCACGCGAGAGACCGCCGATCTGATGCGGACCGATTTGGCCCGTCTACGTGACTATCTCCGCGGTGCTCAGCTCCTGTAACCGCGGCCGACCAACCCATTTACCGTGACCCTTCACCGGCAATACGGCCATCCCGCACCTGCAGGGCCACCCGGCGCAGCCGCCTACGACAATTGTCGTCGGACGCTGACGCTGTGGAACGAATAAGGCGGGCTCTCGGGATCCTATCAACGAACGATGTATGTGTGGACGAATAGTGGCACTGTGCCTCCTCGCCGCTGCGCTTGCCGCGGTCGGATGTAAGGAGGATCCCTCGCCGACCTACGAGCGGGATCGGAGCGATGCCGTCGTTTATCCGCTTGCCTTTTCCGACGTCACGGAAGCCGCGGGCCTGGCCGGTTTCAAGCACGATACGGGCGCTTTCGGGAAGAAGTGGTTTCCTGAATCCATGGGCTCCGGCGTAGCCTTCGTCGATCTCGACGGCGACGGGCTGCAGGATATCCTCCTCGCCGGCGGCGGCCGGTGGCCCGAAAGCGAGACGACCGCCGGGCGGCCCCTCTGGATGTACCGCAACAACGGCGACGGCACGTTCTCGGACGTTACGGAGGAGGCCGGCCTCCGCGGCATCGACGCCTACGGCCTCGGCCTCGCCGTGGGGGATTATGACGGCGACGGACATCGCGACATCTATCTTACGACCCTGGGCGAAAACCTGCTTTTCGCAAATAACGGAGACGGCACCTTCACGGAAACGGGACGACAGGCCGGCGTAGCCGGCGAACCGGTATGGAGTTCCTCGGCCATCTTCTTCGACGCCGACCGCGACGGCAACCTGGACCTCTACGTCGGAAATTACGTCGTCTGGTCCCCCGAGACCGACATCTACTGTTCGCTCGACGGCGTCCGCAAGGGATACTGTACGCCGGAAGCCTACGAGGGCGTCCCCAGCCGGTTCTACCGCAACGACGGCGCCGGTACATTCGAGGACGCGACCGAAGAGGCAGGATTCTATCCGGCGCCCGGAAAGACGCTGGGAGTTGCTGAGCTGGATTTCAATGGGGACGGCTGGGCGGACCTGATGGTCGCCAATGACACGCAGCGAGACCTCCTCTACGTCAACAACGGGGACGGCACGTTCACGGAGAAAGGTGCGCTGAGCGGGGTTGCGTACGACGAAAGCGGGAAGGCGCGCGCCGGCATGGGCGTCGACGCGGGGGTGGTAGACGGCACGGGGGAGGTATCCGTCTTCGTCGGCAACTTTTCGTCCGAGATGATCGGCGTCTACCGGCATCTGCGTGATGGTCTGTTTGTCGATCGCGCCGCGGCCTCTCAGATCGGACGCTCGTCTCTGAGGACGCTCACGTTCGGACTCTTCCTGGCAGACCTCGACCTCGACGGCGACCTGGATCTCTTCGCTGCAAACGGCCACGTACAACCCGAGATCGAGAGCGTCCAGGACAACGTCGGATACGAGGAGTCCCCGCATCTCTACCTGAACGACGGCGCCGGCACGTTCTCCGATGCGGCGCCCCTCTTGGGGGGCGTGATGGCCAGGGAGCTGGTGGCCCGCGGTGCGGCCTATGCCGACTACGACCACGACGGTGATCTCGATATCCTCATTTCCGAAAACGACGGCGGGGTGCACCTGTGGCGAAACGAGATCATCCATGGAGACGGCGGCCCCGGCTACCTTCGCATCAGCCTGGAAGGTCGAGAGAGCAGTCGCGACGGCCTCTCCTCTCGCATAGAAGCCTGCATGGGCGACCTGCGCATGGTACGACGCATACGTTCCGGATCGAGCTATCTCTCGCAGAGCGAACTTCCGGCAACGTTCGGACTCGGAGATCGAGGGACCGTCGACAGTCTCATCGTGTACTGGCCGAGCGGCACCGTCGACCGCGTGATCGGCGTGGAAGGCAACCGGCATCACCGGATCGTGGAAGGAAGCGGACGGGTGATGC
>CAZXHQ010000160.1:3052-7622 GCA_964640145.1 uncultured Rhodothermales bacterium
GGCGTGGAAGGCAACCGGCATCACCGGATCGTGGAAGGAAGCGGACGGGTGATGCCGCTGAGCGGCCCGGTCCAGTGACCCACGTGGCGCCGCTCCCACCGCACGCCGCGCTATGCCGGCGCCTCACCGCACGCCGCCGGCCCGGCCGGCATGGATGCTGTCAGAATACGGCATGCAGGGTCTACGGCGTGCATCCACGCGCTCCCTGGCCATCGCTTTACCGTCCTGCATGCCGGAAGACGGCCTCGACCTCCGGATAATGCTCATCGAGAAATGTGCCTCCGGCGTCGGGACCCAGCACGGACAGCGTGGTGGCCAAACCATCCGACAGAATCCCTTTCGGCGCCACGACCGTGACGGCGATGCGGCTCGTCAGGCCGATACCCGTCCGCGGATCTACGACGTGAGAATAGCGCCCACCGTCGATCTCCACGAACTGCTGGGTGTCGCCCGAGGTGGAGATGGCGGCGTTCGACAGGGCATATCCACGCTCGGCCGGCGCGGCCGTAATCCTCCAGCCGACGCGGCCCGGCGGCGGGTCCCCGGCTACGACGTCCCCTCCAAACTCGATCATGGCACGCCGCGCGCCGTGTTTTGCGAGGGTGCGGATCGCCTCGTCGGCGGCGAATCCCTTGGCGATGCCCCCGAGGTCGAGTCCCATGCCGTCGACCTGCAGGTCGGCCGTGCCGTCTTCGCTGTCGACCGTAAGCAAATGATGCCCGCTTCGCGATCGCGCCTTCGCCAGCGTCCGGTCGGGAGGGAGCGCCGCAGTCCGCCGCGCTTCACGCCATAGGGCCACGAGCGGGCCGACCGTTACGTCGAAGGCGCCCCCGGACTGTCGCGCGAGTTGCTGGGAGACCGTCAGGACGTGCAACAGGTCCTTGCTGATGCGTACGGGGCCGTCACCGGCCTGGCGGACAAGGCCCCGGAGCTCGCTGCCGCGCCGGTAATCGCTCATCACGCCGTCGAGCTCGGCAATGCGGTCGAAGGCGGCTCTAGCCGCTCGTTCCGCCTTCGTCGAATCTTCCGCGAACAGCACCAGACGCGCTTGTACCCCCATGTGCACCTGCGTATATTCGAACCTGTGCAGTTCGGCCGAGTTGGCTGTCTCGTCCGAGCGTGAACTACTCCGTGCATCCAGCCGTTCTACGCGTGTACACGCTCCCATCGACGCGGCGAGGATCGGCGCAATCAGTAAGAGACGTATGAAGACGTTTGCGCGAACACTCATTGCGGTCTGTCTCTGCACCGTGGTTCTGGCATGCGGAAATTCTGGACCTGCGGCAGCGCAGCAGTCCGAGGCGCCGCAGGTTACGGTGAACGAAGAGGCGCTCGATCTGGAGCCCTTTCACGAAGCGGTGGACGAGGCGCTCGTCGAAGTCGATATGATTCCGATACCGCCCGGTTCCATCACCGTCGAGGGTGCCGCCGGGTCGGAACGCGTCGAGGTCGCGCCGTTCTGGATGAGCCGGCACGAGATTCCATGGGAGCTCTTCGACGTATATGCATTCGGTGAGGACCAGCCGGAACAGGATGAGGACGGGGACGCCATCCTCCGGCCCAGCCGTCCCTACGGGGCGCCGGATCGTGGGTTCGGCCACCGCGGATACGCCACCATCAGCATGACGTATCTCGTGGCGGTGGAATTTGCGCAGTGGCTCTCCACGGTGACCGGCAAGAACTACCGGCTCCCGACCGAGGCCGAATGGGAGTACGCCTGCCGGGCCGGCCGCAACGAGCCGATCGCCGAGGACGAGCTCGCGGACGTGGCCTGGTACTGGGATAACGCCTTCGACGAAACGCATCCGATCGGGGAGCTGGCGCCGAATGCATTCGGCCTCCACGACATGATCGGCAACGCTGCCGAATGGTGCGTCGGCCTGGACGGCGCACCGCTCGCCTGCGGCGGCTCGTTTATGGACAAGGCGGAAGACGTCGGATGTGCGGCGCGAAAGACGCCTTCACCGAAGTGGCAGGAGACCGATCCACAGATCCCGAAAAGCAGGTTCTGGCTGACGGACGGACCCTTCATGGGTTTCCGCATCGTCCGTGTGCCCTAGACATTTGACGTGAACAAGACAGGTACATCCAATGAATAACCGAGAAGAGAAACGCTCGCTTTCCTTATCGCGGCGTGATTTCGTGAAAAGCAGCGCCGCCGCCGCGGCCGGGCTTGCCTTCATGCAGCGCGGCAACTTCGCGTATGCGGCCGGGGCAGACACGATCCGCTACGGACTCGTCGGATGCGGCGGGCGCGGCACGGGTGCGGCCGCAAACGCATTCAACGCGGCTGACGGGGTCGTGCTCGTGGCGATCGGCGACCTCTTCGAGGATCATCTGGATGAGTCCAAGCCTAAACTGAAGGAACAGCTGGGGGATGCATACCAGGTGCCTTCCGACCGGGAATTCGTGGGGTGGGACGCCTACCGGCACGTAATCGACAGTGAGATCGACGTGGTCATCTTCGCTACGCCTCCGGTCTTCCGCCCCATCCATGTGCCCTATGCCGTGGAGAAGGGCCGCCACATATTCATGGAGAAGCCGATCGCGGTCGATCCCGCGGGCGCCCGCCTTTTCTTCGACGTGGCGGAGGAGGCCGACCGCAAGGGCCTTTCCATCGTTGCCGGCACCCAGCGCCGTCACGAGCGGCAGTATCTCGAGACGATGCAGCGCATTCACGACGGGGCGATCGGGGATGTCGTGGCCGGACAGGTTTACTGGAATCAGGGCGGTCTCTGGAAGGTCGATCGTCAGCCAGGGTGGTCGGACGTGGAACACCAGGTTCGAAACTGGCTGTACTACACGCACATTTCCGGCGATCACGTCGTCGAACAGCACATCCACAACATCGACGTGGCGAACTGGGCCTGTCAGTCACATCCCGTCAAGGCCACGGGGGTGGGCGGCCGCCAGGAACGCGTCTCGCCCGAATACGGATACGTCTACGACCACTTCGCCGTGGATCTAGAGTATCCGAATGGTGCCCGCATTCTGAGCATGTGTCGTCAGCAGGATAATACGGCTCGCTACGTCGGCGAGCACATCATGGGTACGAAGGGCACCTCGAACGCGGCCTCCTGGATTCGCGGTGAAAACACCTTTCGATTCGACGGTGAGAACCCGAATCCCTACGTGCAGGAGCACACGGATTTGATCGAGAGCATCCGCAGCGGGAATCCGATCAACGAGACGCGGCGCATGGCAGAGACCAACCTCTCGGCGATCATGGTGCGTGAAGCGGCCTATACGGGCCAGGAGATCACCTGGGACGACGTGCTCAACGCTACGCAGAAGCTGACGCCGGATACGTGGGAGTTCGGGGATGCACCCATCTTCTCGGCGGCGACGCCCGGAAAGACGGAGCTGAATCGCCGTCCGTTCGAGGCCGCGCAGATGGCGGCTTCGGATTAGAACCGAGCACCCGAGGTTGAACCGGCGGGGCATGCCCCGCCGGTGCAACGGCCGCGGCCTCGGGGCCGACCGGATACGATCGGCGGATCTGCGCGCATAGCTGACCGGCTCGCGCGCCGTGGTCCTCTGCTCGTCGATCGCAGGGATGCATTATCGCACGGAAAACGCGTAGATCGTCCGCGTCTCGTATTCCTCGTCGGGACGGAGAATCGTGGAAGGGAAGTTCTCCTGGTTGGGCGAATTCGGGAAATGCTGCGTCTCGAGGCAGAAGCCCGAGCGGCGCGGGTAGGTCGTGCCCTTGCCGGTGATCGAACCATCCAAAAAATTGCCGGTGTAGAACTGTAGGCCGGGTTCGGTCGTCCGGACCTCCATGAGGCGGCCGCTCGTCGGCTCGAAGACGCGGGCTGCCAGCTTCATCTCTCCGACTTCTCCGTTCAGCACAAAGTTGTGGTTGTAGCCGTCTCCATACTCGATTTGCTCGTTGCGGGCGTCGATGCGGTCACCGATCGCCATGGTCTCGGTGAAGTCGAATGGCGTGTCCTTTACAGGCCTCAGCTCGCCGGTCGGTATGCGCAAGGGGCCGACCGGCGTAAAGCGGTCGGCATTGATCATGATCTGGTGGTCCAGGACGTCGCCCTTTCCCACGCCGGCAAGGTTGAAGTACGAATGATGGGTGAGGTTGACGGGGGTCGCCGCATCGGTCGTGGCGTGGTAGTCGATGATGAGCTCGTCGTCGTCGGTGAGGATGAAGCTGACCCGCGTCTCTAGCGTGCCGGGATACCCTTCTTCGCCGGCCTGGGAGGTGTAATCGAGCACGATGCCGCGCCGACCCTCCTTATCGAACGGCTCAGCATCCCAAACGACTTTGTCGAACCCTTTCTCACCGCCGTGGACATGGTTCGGTCCGTTGATCGCAGCAAGCTTGTACGTCACGCCGTCGAGCGTGAACTCCGCCCCTTCGATGCGATTTCCGTACCGGCCGATAATGCAGCCGAAGTATGGAGACCGTTCAAGATAGCCGTCCAGCGAATCGTATCCCAAAACAACGTCGTCGAACTTACCGTCTGCGTTGGGATGGCGGAGGTGTGTGATACTTCCTCCGTACTTCGTGGCTCTCACCTCCATGCCGGTGACGACGTGCAGGAGGTCCGGCGTCAGG
>CAZXHQ010000161.1:0-7618 GCA_964640145.1 uncultured Rhodothermales bacterium
ATCGAAGCGGGATAGATGTTTTTCCGGAACGGAAACGTCTTTCCGCTCGGCCGGAAAGAATTCACGTTACATTTTCGATGCCGTGAATAAATCGGGCACCGCCGCCTGTTTTCCCTGGGAAAGGACGAGGTGACGAGGGCCGTCTTCCTGGCGTTATTGGTATTCGCCGCGTCGGGCTGTGACCTGTTCGGAGAGGACGATTCTCTGGGCGTGACGAATTATGAAGGCCCTGCCATCATCGGCGAGTTTGTGCAAGGCGTATGGTCTGCGACGATCGATGGTGAGGAGGTAACGCTGCGCCAGAATTTCCCTGATCGCCCGGAAGGTACGCTCTCGTTTAGAATTACTCTTCGAAACCTGGACGACGGCTTGCCGACGTTAGTCGACGTGTGGCATGGCCCTCAGGGCGGCGGAATCGGCATTCGGATAAGGAAAGCAGCGGTCGAAATCGAATCGTGGGACGTAGAGGCGCTCGTGAGCGGTACGATCGAGGGCCGCCTCCAGCACGGCTCCATAACGAAAGAAGCATTCCGGGTTGAACTCGGCGAATCGGAGCACGAGACGGGAGCCAGGTGACAGTGGAACTCAGAAAGGATGGGAGAAGGATTCTCTAGACGCCGACGGGTGGCCGTCATGCGAATGTGCATGCATCATCAACTGTGTCGATCTCTCCTCAGACACCTTCGTCGTTGATGTACAGTGGACCTTCCAATACGTCCATCCGTGGTGTGGTCGGCTCAGAATCGACATGGATGAGGGTGGATTTGGCAGCAGTTCTTCAGAAAGAGTGTGACATTTGGATGTTGCCACATATTGAGATATTGAGCACTGTCATATTGGCGGATGGACGGATAGGACGACACGGAGTATTCCGAAGCGGGCTACATCCCGAGCTTCTCTCTCAGGCGGTCGGTGGTGAGGTGTTTCGCGACGTCGAAAGGCTCGCAGTTTCCGCTGGCGGATTCAAACTCGATCGGGCCTACCACTTCAGCGACGGCGAGTGCGGCCGCATTCAGCCTCGCGCTGCGTTTGCCAATCCCCATAAGGGCATTTCCCATGGCGAGGCGCACGCCACTCCCCTCCTCATCGATCGTTTCGCTGATGTGCTCGACGTGATCGAGGAAGTAGGATTCCTCGGGCGCCTTTGTCCCGGTGAACTTCGAAATCTCATAAAGCAGACCGTAGCCGCAGATCCGGCGCACGGTATCGGTACTCTTGATCCAGTTATCCGCAAGTTCGACGACGAACGGGGTTTTGGCCAGCGTCGCATCGCAGGAAGCGAAGACGTGCGCGAGTTGGCCTGCCTGGAGTTCGTCAACCTGCTGTTCGGCTTGTTGACGGGTGATCTGTTTGGGATCGTCGATGAGCAAGGCGATCACGCGCGCCTCGTAAATGTCGGTCTGCCAGAGCTTCCGGGCAAGGTCGCGATCCCGTCCGACCTGCCTGGCCAGCTTCCGCAGCTGCGTGAGTCCGATTCCGAAGCTCTTCAGACCGCCCGTATGCGTTCCGAGGCGCTCCCAATGCTGTATCCCACGCTCGTTCTTGTTGGCCTCGAGCAGGTCGAGGACGTCGCGCTTTTCCATAAGAGATGATGCGGATTGCGTCGACCGGGCTCACACGCAGCAGGAGTCCGATGCCGCCTCGTTCAGCGGCCTCGCCGGCCAGGAGGAGATTTCTCCCAATGTACCGCACTGGCGCCCAAATATCATCGTCATGTTCACTCGCATTGCAGGAGCGCGGAGGCAGCACGACGCGCGCACTATCGAGAAGATGCCGGTGATGGAGACGACCGAGGCCGTCTCGCCGAGCGAGCGGACTGAGTACATCGATTCGTACGTACGGTAGCTTATGAGCGCCCCTGCATCGCGCTCCGCGCCGTTCCGCCTCCTCGCCATAGCTCCGGCCACGACTCGTCGGCGCGCCTGGCGGAGCACGTGCATCGACCCTCATAGTACGCAACCGTATTTACGAAATGCTGTCCTAAGCCGCCTCTCAAAACCGCATCGTAAACACGGTGCGGACTCCCGGCTCCGAATACGCCGTGAGCGTTCCGCCGTGCTGCCGCATAATCTCACGCGAAAGACTCAGCCCGATGCCGCTGCCTTCCTTCTTCGTCGTGAAAAAGGGAATGAAGATCTTGTCCAGCGCCTCGGGAACGATCCCGGGCCCATTGTCGGCGACCTGGATGACGCTCCGCCCGCGCCGGCTGAGGCGGGCCGACAGCTCCACCTCCGCTCCGTCGATGCCGTGCAATGCCTCGAGAGCATTCTTGACCAGGTTGATGAGCACGCGCTCGACCAGCTCCGGATCGGCCGTAACGGTGAGCGACTCCGGAACGACGTTCGCCGAGAGCGCGACGTCACGATCGCGCGCCTCCGAATGCAGCAGGTCCGAGACGTTGCCGAAGAGCGTGCCTACCTCGAGAATCTGAAAGTCGGGCTGTGGAATCCGGGTCAGGCTTCGGTAGGCGTTCACGAACGCCAGCAGGCTCTCACTGCGCTTTTCGATGGTCCGCACCGCGTCGCGCACGTCTTCGAACGACTCTTTCGAGAGATCGCCGTCCGGCACGGCGCCGTCGAGGAGCAGGTCGTTCGCGGTCGCGGCCAGCGATGTAATGGGCGTGATCGAATTCATGATTTCGTGCGTGAGCACGCGCGTAAGCTTCTGCCAGGCCTCGATCTCTTTTTCCTCAAGCTCGCTCTGGATGTCCTGGATGGAAACGAGCTTGATGAGGTCGCCGCGCATCTTGAATTCCGTCGCGCTGAGGGAAAGCTGGATCATCTCGTCGTCGTCCACGATCTTGACGAGCTCCTTGTCCCCCGAACACATCCGCAGCAGCGCCTCGACGAGGTCGTTCGAGACGCGCCCGAGCGTGCGGATATTCTTGAGCGCATGCACGCGCAGCAGGCGCTTCGCCGCGTTGTTGATCAGGCTCACCGATCCGTCCTGCTTGAAGGAGATGAGCCCCACGCCGATGTGCTGCATGACGGTATGGAGATAGCGGTAGTGCTCCTCTTTCTCGGCGCGTGCGGCGCGGAACTGGGTCATCACGGCGCGAAAGGATTCGCCGAGCTCGGCATACGAGCCGCCGCGGCCTTCGCTGGTAAAGGTCTGCGAGAAGTCCGAATACCGGATCGAGCGCAGGAGCCGGGCGAGATCGCGATTCGACTTGTCGACGTAGACCATCAGACTGCGCATCTGCAGCGCCGCGGCCAGCAGAACGATCACCGCAAATACGTAGGCGGACGTATCGAGGAAGAGGTAGACGGCCAGCAGAAGCGTCGCACCGATGAGAAGGATGCGAAGGCTGCACTGGATGCGAAATCGTTTCATGGCGTCGAGCGGCCGGCCGTGTCGCCCGGCCGCAGCCTCAAATTCCGTACTTGTCCAGACGCCGATAAAGGGATGCGCGGGTCAGGCCGAGCTCCTCTGCGGCCCGACTGATATTTCCCTCGCACTTCTCCAGCGCCTTCCGGATGACCAGCTTCTCCACGTCTTCCAGGTTGAGCTTGTCGAAGCGAAGGTGCTCCTCTTCGTCTTCTCCGTTTGCCGCGTAGAAAAAGTCCTCGGGCTGGAGCATGCGCGACTCACTCATAATGACGGCGCGCTCGACCATGTGCTGCAGCTCGCGCACGTTGCCCGGCCAGTGGTACTTCTGCAGCCTCCGGAGTGCGGCCGGATTGACGCCCTTCAGGTCTTTCTGGTACTTCCGCGCATAGACGTCGAGGAAGTGATCGACGAGCAGAGGGATGTCGTCGGCCCGGTCGCGGAGCGGCGGGATCCGGATCTCGACGGTGTTGACTCGATAGAGGAGATCCTGCCGAAAGCTCCCCTCGCGGATCATCTCGTAGATGGGCATGTTCGTCGCGCAGATGACGCGCACGTCGACCTTGCGCGGAGTGTTCGAACCGACGCGGGTGATCTCGCGGCGCTGCAGCACGGCAAGCAGCTTCGCCTGCAATGGCGGAGACAAATTGCCGATCTCATCGAGGAAGATCGTACCGCCCGAGGCCACCTCGAAGCGTCCCGCGCGGTCGTCCTTCGCATCTGTAAACGCGCCCTTCACGTGACCGAACAGCTCGCTCTCGAAGAGCGTCTCGGGGATCGCCGCGAGGTCGACGTTCACGAACACGTCATCGGACCGGTTCGACTGCCGGTGCAGTGCGCGGGCGACCAGTTCCTTCCCCGTCCCGTTTTCCCCGAGAACGAGAACGTTCGCGTCGGTTCGGGCGACCTTCTCGATCGTGGAGAAAACCTTTAGCATCGCGTCGGATGCCCCGACGAATTCCTCGTAGCCCTGATCGAGGTCCGCGTTGAGCTGGCGCTGGCGGGCCCGCAATCGCTCTGTCTCCTTCTTCGAGGCGCGCAGCCGCATGGCCGAGCTGAGCGTAGCCAGCAAGCGGTCGTTGCTCCACGGCTTCAGGACAAAGTCCGTCGCCCCCTCCTTGATCGCCTTGACCGCCATCGCCACATCTCCGAATGCCGTAATCAGCACGACGACCGCCGACGGATCGATGTCGAGGATGCGATCGAGCCAGTGGAATCCCTCTCGCCCGCTGCTCACGTCCTGCCTGAAGTTCATGTCGAGCAGCACCACATCGTAATCGTGGTTGCGCAGTAGCGAGGGAATCTGCTCGGGATCCGTCTCGATGTGAACGAGGCGCGAGCGGTTCTTCAGCAGGAGTCGCGCCGCCTGCAGCACGTCTTCGTCGTCATCGACGACCAGTATGTTTCCAAACGCAGCGGACATCTCGGAATGGAAATAGAGGTACGGGCGGCGGTTGTGGCCGGTCAGGGTGCACCCATAGGCATAACCAAGAACCGTTCCTCCGTGGATTCGGCCCTGCCGGCTCGGCGCCGAGGCCGTATCGCCAGGAGATACTGTTCGATTCCGAACAGCGGGTGTACCATGCCCGAACACCGAATTGGTTACATAGGTTCGCCTAGTCGGCCTCCCTCGGGTGTGCGAGGACGTGGCACAGCGCTTGTACGCGTAGATCAACCTACAGACTATTCCTGAACAAAGCCGCCATGACGATCGGTTCACCGGAGAATGATACGTACGCCGACCCCCGGACCCACCGCGATGGCTCGGGAGCGGGCGAAGGCATCGATCGGAAGATCGCGAGGAAATGGTGGACGCCGCGGCGCATGGCGCTCATCGGCGCGGGACTCGCGTTTGCAGCCCTTATTACGTACGCCCTGCTGTCCACCACCGGCGGCAAGCGCCTCAACGTGGATAGCGAAAAGATCACCATCGCGTCGGTGAGCGAGGGACCGTTTCAGGAACTCATCTCGGTGACCGGGACCGTTCTGCCTCGCACGACGATCTACCTCGACGCCGTCGAGGGTGGCCGTGTAGAGGAAGTCTTCGTTCGAGAGGGGGCGCTCATTGAGGAAGGAGAGCCGATCCTGCAGCTTTCCAACAACGACCTGCAGCTACGTCTCCTCTCCGCCGAAGCGCAGCGCATCGAGCAGCGAGATCGGCTCCAGAATACGCGTTTCAATATGGAGATGAACGCGCTCAATCTCCGGCAGCAGCTCACCGAGATGAACTACCAGGTCGAGCGGCTGCGCAGCCGGCTCGACCGGCAATCCGCGCTCTACGAGAAGCAGCTCATTTCGCAGCAAGAATTCGAGACGGTGCGCGATGAATACGCGTACTGGCAGAACCGCAAGGCCCTTACCCTCCAGGCGTATCAGCAGGACTCGCTGCGCATGGTGAGTCAGATCGCACAGATGGAATCGGCGCTCGATCGCATGGAGCGCAACTTTCAGGTGATCCAGGACAATCTCGAGAATCTGGTCGTCCGCGCGCCTGTCACCGGCCAGCTGTCGATGCTGGATGCGGAGGTCGGCCAAATTCGTTCGACGGGATCCCGGTTCGGGCAGATCGACGTACTCGACGGCTACCGGGTGCAGGCGCAGATCGATGAGTTCTACATCTCGCGCATCCACCACGAACAGAGAGCGCGGGGCGAGGTGGCCGGACGAGAATACGAACTCATGGCCACGCGCGTGTACCCGGAAGTCCGCGACGGCCGCTTCGAAGTGGATTTCGAGTTCCAGGGGACCGCGCCTGACGGCATCCGCCGCGGACAGACCCTCCGCTTTCGGCTGGAGATGAGTGATCCGGCGCAGGCCGTCATGGTGCCGCGCGGCGGCTTTTATCAGACCACCGGGGGCAACTGGATCTTCGTCCTCGTAGAATCAGGCGACGAGGCCGTCCGCCGCTACATTCAGCTGGGCCGTCAGAATCCGACGCACTTCGAGGTTCTATCCGGCCTGGAGCCCGGCGAGGAGGTCGTCACGTCGAGCTACGACACGTTCGGAGATGCGGACCGGCTCGTGCTGCGATAGAGGGACGTCCGGCGTCCGTCATCGTGCACCGACGTCCGCCAACGAACAGGACGCGGCCGATATCTTCGACGAAACTGGAGAGAGATCGCCGGCGGCATGGAGATTGCCTTTGTGCCGTGAGACTGCATACTTACACACGAAACGTGCTTGGGCCATGATCAGAACCGTCAACCTTTCGAAGGTCTACCGGACCGACGAGGTGGAGACCTCGGCGCTCAACAACGTCAATCTCGAGATCCAGGCCGGCGAGTTCGTATCGGTCATGGGCCCGTCCGGCTGCGGCAAGTCGACCTTATTGAATATCCTCGGCCTGCTCGACAACCCGAGCACCGGAGAGTACCACTTTCTCGGACAGGAAGTCTCCGGACGCTCCGAACGGCAGCGCGCCAACCTGCGGAAGGGTTCGATCGGCTTCGTCTTTCAGAGCTTTAACCTGATCGACGAGCTGACGGTCTTCGAAAACGTAGAGCTGCCGCTGCTCTACATCGGCGTTTCGACAAAGGAGCGCAGACGCCGCGTCGACGCGACGCTCGAACGGGTAGGCATCATGCACCGTCGCAATCACTTCCCTCAGCAGCTTTCCGGAGGCCAGCAACAGCGCGTCGCCATCGCCCGCGCCGTCGTCGCCAAACCAAAGCTGATCCTGGCCGACGAGCCCACCGGAAACCTCGATTCGCAGCACGGCGAGGAGGTGATGAATCTACTGACGGAAATGAACGAGTCCGGCACGACCATCATCATGGTCACGCACTCGCCGGCGGACGCCGAGTACAGCCGGCGCATCGTCCACCTCTTCGACGGACACGTGGTCACGGAGAACTTTATGGAGCGAAAGTACGCGACGCATCCGGCGTGACGTATGCGATCGGCATGCTTCGGCGGGAGGTCTCAGACTTCCAGACCCCCATGCTGCATCGCCATCCGCACGAACCAATTCGTTCGTATCGTAAGCTGCCCTCCGGATCCGAAAGAGCTCTTCGTTACTCATACCGCAAACTCTTGGCCGGATCGGCCAGGGCGGCTTTTATAGACTGGTAGCTCACGGTGATCACGGCAATAGCGAATGCAATCGCCCCTACGACCAGAAAAATACCGGGGGCGATCTCGATCCGGTAGGCGAAGTCCTCGAGCCAGCGGTTCATGACGAAATAGGCCACCGGCGCGGCCACGACGAAGGCGATGCCGACCAGCGTGAGGAAGTCTTTCGACAGCAGCGCCACGATGTTGGAGACCGATGCACCGAGCACTTTGCGGATGC
>CAZXHQ010000162.1:0-7601 GCA_964640145.1 uncultured Rhodothermales bacterium
TGAATGCGCGACCTAGCGGCGGATCGTGGGATTGACGTATCGCTCGAAAATGAGGGACAACGCCCAGATGAGGATCCATGAGGCCGCCATCCACCACCAGCGATCGGACGCAAGAAGTGCGATATTGACGGCGTAATTTACGTGCCAGAACCACGCCGGCACGTTGGGGTTGGTCGGCCGCGTGGATTTCAGAAAATTTCCACCGACGACCGAGATCACCTTTAGAAAGAGCATCAATACGGTGTAGGCGACGACGATCCACCGGGCCCATTCGAGCTCCGGGATCGTCGCAACGACGATGATCAGCGTGACAGCCAACTCCAGAAGGACGTGCTTGAGCCACATAATGAATCGCCTGACCTGGTACATTTCGACAGGAAGAGGATACGCAGGAGCCGCCGGAAACGGTAGTCCTAGGCGCGAAGTCGACCGGCTCCCGCCGCGATATGCCGGCAGCGCAGCGCCGGGTCTGTTGCTGCCGTCCGCCAATGGCATGTAGTAAGACAGAATGTTAAATCCGAAAGCCTCGGCCGCGTTGGGTCGAGTACGTCGATTCGAAAATACGGTATCAGTGCCGCTGCATCGTTTTTCAGCATCCCGCGCCGGCGTGACGATTACTTGGTATGATGCCGCAACGTTGCCGGCAATGCTATCGAGGCCATTTGATGTAAGAGTGCCGCTAAGAATATGGTTCTAAGAAAATGGTTCGGCGGACTTCAGATCCGCAGGGTACCGGTGGAAGGAAATTCGGTGCGAGGCTGTTCCATCGTCCTCCTTTTCTGGCTTCTGGCCCCTTCGCTCCTCGCCGCGCAGTCCGCAGGCGGATCCGTGGACTCCACGGCCGCCGTGGAGGATAGTCCGTACCCGTTTTCGGTCGTGGCCGAGCACGTGCGGGCAGGCCGCGCGGAAGGCCTGTACGTCGCGCTGAAGCCGGCGGCCGGGTCCTACGTCGGCGGGCCCGGGGTGCAGAGCGGGCTTTCTGCCCGTCCGACCGTGACGGCGGCCCTGGAGTACCAGCTCACGAAAATCTTCGGGGTCGGGCTTTCCTATCAGTACGCGTCCGAGACGCAGGCGAAAGGGACGGATCCCGGGCCCGGCATGGGTCATCTTGCCGTCAGCGCCGGTATTCCCGGAAAGCGCCTCTCCCCCTATGCGCAGCTCGGCGTGCACCGACTCTTCGATGAGCGCGAGGCGACGTACGGGCTCGATGCCGGCCTCGGCCTGGATTGGAAGCTCTCGCCGCGCATATCCGTATTTCCCGAGCTTGCCTTCAACGTGACCCCGCCGGCGTTGGCGGAGGCCGATGAACGGCTCGGCGGAATCGGATCGTTCGGAATCGGGATGAGGGTCAATCTGTTCCGGCGATACGTACCGCCGGCGGTACGCACGATCTCGGGGCCGGGGACGGTCCTGGCGGGCGAAACGGCCCGGTTCGAAGCTGACGTCGTGGAAGAAGCCACCGGGCCCGTCACCTACGAATGGCGTTTTGCCGGACGGATCCTTCGAGGCAATCCGGTAGAGCATGTGTTTTCGAGCCCCGGCCGCTTCGAGGTCGTCCTCGAGACCTCGAACCGCGCCGGCACGCACCGCTCACGTCTGGACGTGGACGTCCTGCATGACCGTCGAGAGATCGAGCGAGACGACTACTACGTTGCTCCGTTCGGGCTGAGGCCCATCCGCATCGTCTCCATCGACGGACCGACCGTCCTCAGTGCGGGGGAGCTGGCCAACTTCCGCGTCCGCATTGCCGACGGGGCAGCCCGGCCGGTCATTCACCGCTGGGATCTGGGCGACGGGACGCCGTCTCAGGGCAACAACGTCTCACACCGCTACGAACGCCCCGGGCGGTATACGATCATCGTGTCGGCTCGAAATCGAAAGGGAAGTGATGCGGATACCCTGGAGGTCACCGTGACGGAGCGCCGTCCGGCCCCGCAGCCTCTGGAAGCGTCGAATGAGACGGTTCGGGCCGGGTCGGGGGCGACTGCCGGATCGGATTCCGTGATCGCAACGGCGGACGCCGAGCCGTCCCGCAACCGTTCGCTGCGGGGGTTTGAGCCGATTCACTGGGTGCAGGGCGGTTACACGCTGCTCGCGGTGTCGGCGACGAGCCGGCCCGCGGCTGAAGTGGCTGCGCTGCAGTTCCGGCGGAAGGGGTACCGTTCCGGAATCTATCTCGACGACGCCGGGCCGGGCAGCGCGGTCTTCCGCGTTGTGGTGGGCCAGTTCGGGAGCGAGAGCGCCGCCGCCGCGGCCAGAAGGCAGATCGTTCGTGCAGGTCTGCAGGGAGCGTTCATCGTCCAACCGCTGCCTCCGCACTAGTCCGCTGACGAAGATCCGGAACGGTGCCGGCCCGCTTAACGGCTAACGAGAGCAAGTCTGTCGTCGCATGCTATACGTTCGGTTGTTGAGAATTCAGTGGCAGCAGCTCGTTCGGACGTTCGTATGGCGACGCCACTGGGCGGCGACGGTGCTGCTGTCGCTGCTCGGCCTCTACATGGCCTTCTCGCTGATCAGTCTCGGCTTCCTGTGGAAGGAGATGGTCGGGATCGTCGACCGGGGCGTGGACCCCGTCGCCCTCCTCAACCGCCACCTGCTCACCGTCTTTCTTGCGCTTTTCACGCTGCGCTTCTTCGTGCAGCGCACGCCGCGCATGCACATCCGGCCCTATCTGCACCTGCCGCTCTCCCGCAACCGCCTGGTCGGCTATTTCCAGCTGACCTCGCTCGCTACGGTCCACAACGTCTTCCCCTTCCTGTTCTTCGTCCCTCTATGGCTGCGGCACATTCAGGGCGGAGCGTATGCTCCGACGGCGAGCTGGGCCTGGCTCGCCGGCGTCGTTCTCATCCTTCTCCTCTCTCATTACCTCAACACCCTTTTGCGCGCGCTACTCGGGAGGAGCCGGGAGGGCTTCTTCATTCTCTTCGGACTGGTCATGTTCGCTCTGGCGTTCGACCTCTTCTTCGGTCCGGGTGCCCTGAACGCCGTTTCCTCGTTCGTCTTCGACACGCTGATATCAGCGAGGCCGGTCGTGCTGCTGCTGCTGGCTCTGCTCGTCCTCGTCGTATTTCTGTCGTCGAGCCTGCTGCTGCGGCGGGACCTGCTCTCGGAGGAGCGTGACAGCCGGCACCGTCGGATCGTTCTCTGGCAGGTTCCGTTTCGAGATCCGGCGGAACGGCTGCTCAACCTGGTGCTTCTGGAGCTGAAGCTGATGTGGCGCTGCGAGCGGCCGAAGCTCTACTTTCTCGTCTCGGTGGTGTTCGTGCTGGTCTACGTGGCCATTCCCCTGCTCCGGATAGAGCTGCTCGCCAGCACGGTCGTGCGAGCGCTCACCGTGATGTTCGCCTCGGGCATCTTCGCGTTCAACTACGGACAGCTCATGTTCTCGTGGGAGAGCAGCTACTTCGACGGCATGCTGACCCGGAGCTTCACGCTGCGCGAGATGGTGACGGCCAAGTTCATCATTCTGCAGGGCTCGTGCGTCGCGTTCTTCCTGCTGACCCTGCCTTTGTTTATTGCGCTGGCTCCGGAGCTCGTGCCGCTGCACGTGGCATTTCTATGCTATAACGCCGGCATCTCCACCGTGCTGGTCATGATGCTGGCCCTGAACAACCACCGGCGCGTCACGCTCACCCAGGTCGGCTTTTTTGATTTCGAGGGATTCTCCCTCCTGCACTGGTTGTGGTATATTCCGATGGTGCTTCCGCCCGCTTTGCTGCTCTACGCATTGAACGATTTGCCGATGACGGGGTTTATGATCGTCGGTGCCGTAGGACTGATGAGCGCCCTCTTTACGCCGCAGTGGTCCGCGTTCCTCGCCCGGCACCTGAAGGATCACCGCTACGAGATGGCCGCCGGATTTAGACAGCCTGAATGAGAATCGAGATCGAAAACCTCGTAAAGCGCTACGGCCGGCACTTCGAGTTGGACGTGCCTGCGCTTCGGATCGAGGAGGGAGAGACGTTCGGACTCGTCGGCAACAACGGCGCCGGCAAGACCACGTTTCTGCGGCTCCTGCTCGACCTGATCTATGCGGACGAGGGCCTGGTTCGCATCGGCGGCCGCGAGATCAGCGGGCGTGACGAATGGAAGGTCGACGTGGGGTCGTACCTGGACGAGTCCTTTCTGCTGGATTTCCTCACGGCGGACGAATTCTTCCAGTTTACCGGCGCGGCCTACGGCCTCTCGCGCGACGAGGTCGAGGCAGCGCTCGATCCGTACCGCGGATATTTTACGGATCCGGTGCTGGGCGACCCAACGCGCTATATCCGCGATCTATCGGTCGGCAACAAAAAGAAGGTGGGTCTTACGTCGGCTCTCTTCGTGGCGCCGAAGCTCCTCGTCCTCGACGAGCCGTTCGCCGGTCTCGATCCGGGATCGCAGCGGATGCTCTTAAAAGCTCTCCGGGAGCACAACACCGAAAACGGTACGACCATGGTCATTTCGAGCCACGACATCGGCCACGTGACCGACGTCTGCGACCGCATCGGGGTGCTCGAGGAGGGGCGCATCGTCCGAGACATCTCTACGTCCCACGAGACCCTCCACGAGCTGACGAGATACTTCGACCGGCGCCTGGCGGACGGCCCGGCGTCCCGGCGCCCCACGGATCCGCCGGTGTCGGTCGGATAGCGTCTGCATCGTCATACGTGGCGGTAGACGACTGTGCGCCGCCTCGCGCCATCCGGCGGCTCACCTCCCGTCTCTTCTGGGAGTCAGGACGCGAATGGGAAGCTGAGCCGGCCTTTCCGTCGGCGCCCCGAGACCGTATGCGTCCGAACCAGGGAAAGCGTCGCGGCTTATGAGGACGTCCGGATCATCGACGGCCTTTCGGAAGAACGAGCCGACCAGGAACAGGGCGTTGTGGGCGCCCTGACCCCAGAAACGGGAGCGGAACGTGATCCTCCGGTCGTTGAATCCGACCCAGGACCCCGTGACCAGATCCGGGTGCATGAGCATGAACCAGCCGTCGGCACCGTCCTGCGTGGTGCCTGTCTTTGCGGCGAGATCGAAGGCGCCGAGTCTAAACTGCGGGCCGCGCAGGCGCACTGCGGTCCCCTGTTCGACCGCCTCGCGCAGCATGTCGACGACCGTATAGGCCGTCCGCGAAGAGAGGACCTCGCGAGCAGGGCCGGGCTCCGCATTGAAGAGCACGTTTCCGTCCACGTCCTCGATGCGCGTGACGAAAGTCGGCTCGAAATACCGGCCGCCGTTCGCCAGGGTGGAGTACGCCGCCGCCATCTCCAGAAGCGTCACGTCGCTCGTCCCGAGTCCCAGCGACGCAACGGGCGTCAGGGGACTCTCGATGCCCATTCTGCGGGCGTAAAAGGCCACCTGGGAAGGGGTCACGAGTTCCGTAATGACGCGCGCCGTGATCAGGTTGTTGGACGTTGCCAGCGCGCGTTGGAGGCTTACCATCCCGCCGGAGGTTCCGCCAAAGTTCCGCGGCGACCACGGATCGCGCGTGAAGGGTCCGGTGTAGGTCAGGGGGCGATCGGGGAGGACGTGCGAGGGCGGCCATCCGTTGTCGATGGCGGCCGTATAGACGAACGGCTTGAAGGTCGAGCCCGGCTGCCGCCGCGTCCCGTTGACGTGATCGTTCCAATCCTGCTCGATGGCCGTTCCGCCGATCCATACGCGGACGTAGCCGGTTCGCGGATCGATGGAGACGAGGCCCGCCTGGAGACGACTCTTGGCGGTCTTCAGTGAATCCATGAACGCTTCGTCGTGCAGAAGGCGCGTGGCCGCTTCGTCGCTGTCGACCCCCTGTTCCAGGAGCGTCCGGTACGGGGCCGTCTGCCCTATGAACTCCCTTGCGAGATCCGCCCGGTCCTGCCAGAAATAGGCAAACGGCTCGTAGTTCGCAGCCGCCAGATAGTCGTCGATTCGATCACCCAGGTAAAAATCCGACGCACGGCTCCATTCGTAGTCGACCACGGCCTGAAGGCCGGTCATCTGTTCGTCCACGGCCTCTCCGGCGAGCTGCTGAAGCCGGCTGTCGATGGTCGTATGTACACGGAGGCCCCGCGAATAGATGTCGATGCCGCTTCTCGCGCCCCAGGCCTCGAGCCAGTCTTTCAACACCTGCGAAAAATGCGGGGCAGGGCCGCTCGTGATGGACGACGAGTGGTTGGCTGCCGTAATCGGGTCCGTCCTGAAGGTGCCGTACTCTTCCGGCGTGATATAGCCGTGCCGCGCCATGAGCGCGAGTACGAGGTCGCGCCGCGCACGCGCATTCTCGGGATTCCGCACCGGATTATACCGCGTGATCGCCTTCAGCATGCCTACGAGGGTCGCACTTTCCGGCACCGTCAGGGCGACGGCGGGCTTGCCGAAGAACGTCTGCGCCGCCGTCTCGATGCCGTACGAGTTGTAGGCAAACTGCACCGTGTTCAGGTAGAGCTCGAGGATCTCGCGCTTGGAATAGCGGTCCTCGAGCTGCATCGCGGTAGCCATCTCCTTGAGCTTTCGTTCCACCGACCGTTCGAAACCGATCTGGTCGTTGTAGAGATTGCGGGCAAGCTGCTGCGTGATCGTGGAGCCGCCCTGCGTCACGAACCCTGGGACGCCCGCTTTTGCCAGGGCCGACTGGAGGACGGCCGACACCGTGCGGAAAACGTCGATCCCATCGTGCCGGAAATACCGGTGGTCTTCCGTAGCTACGAGCGCGTCGACGACGTGCGGCGACATCCGTTCGAACGTCGCCCACGAGCGATTCTCGGAGGAATATCGCGCAAGCTCCTTACCGTCGGCCGTATAGGCTACGGCGGCGAGCTGAAACGCGGGATTTTCAAGCTGCGCCAGCGTCGGCAGTCCGCTGAAAACCTGGGCGAGGTACAGAAACAGCCCTCCGGCCGTAAGAAGGGCCGCTGCGGCGAGGAGGGCGAGATTCCTGACGAGTCGTCCCGACCATGCCGGACGGCCGGTCCAACGCCGGAGGGTCCCCTCGGAATGGAAAGCCGCCCTTGCTCCGAAGCGCTTTGCCTTCCGCCGCCGAGACGTCCCCACGTCGAAACGCCGGAATGTATCGAAAAGACGCCCCATGATGCTGCTGTGCCTGTGTGGATGCCTGCGGTAAACGGGCGTGATCGTATCTATCAATGAATCGTGCCGTCCGTACCCTCCACGGAAACTTGATTCGCGAGCTATCGCATCCCTTCTCGCAATTGGATTATTTGCGGTGCTCTTTCCGCAGCGGACGCGAGCGGGAGGATATCAAGACTGGAAAGCGTGGGTAAATACCGCCACGCCCGCCGGTATCCCGGACGACGAGAGGTGCGTAACCCGCACCGTAATGGGCAGCGGGTACCGGGGCGGATGGGACGCATTAGAGGCGCCCCCTCCGTCTACCTGCGCCGTTCGTTTGCACTGAAACATCACGTTTACGACATGCCCGTTCGAGAATTTCGCTTCAGCGGCCTGAGTCTCACCGGAGACCCGATCCGGGGCACCGTCTTCGCTCCCACCAAGCGCGCGGCCAACCGCCGTATCACGGCGCTTTCGGAGAAGCACGCGTTCCAGCCGGAAGAGATCGAGCAGCGGCGCATGTACCTGTACAAGGTGCGCCATCCGAGCGGCGAGGTCACGAAGGGACAGCAGAA
>CAZXHQ010000163.1:0-2324 GCA_964640145.1 uncultured Rhodothermales bacterium
GCAACTGCTCGAACACGTTCGGCTGGCGCAGGCGGATATCCTCGAGTACTGCTCGACGGACGCCTATACGACACCCGACTGGCCCGACGACTTCTGGCCTCGTGAGCCGGCCCCACCCACGCGTGAGGCCTGGCAGGAATCGATCGACGGCGCCCGCCGCGACCGCCACCACCTCGTGCAGCTCCTGGATGAAGTCGACGTCCTCGACCCCATACCTCACGCCGAGGAGCATTCGTACCTGCGCGAGCTGCTTCTCGTTGCGGATCACACCGCCTACCATGTCGGTCAAATAATCCTGCTGCGGCGCATCCTGGGGATATGGCCCCCGTGATCGGGCTATGTCCTTTGTGTCATGATCGTTATGCTATGGATGCGGATTCGCGCGACCCCGGAGCCGAGACCGGTCTTGTGCGTGCGTTCTGCGTATTGGACGATCCACCACGCGCTTCACCGCCAGTCGGTCTCCGCTGGCTCTCCGCCCAGCAACAGTCATAGGGTGCAACGCAAGAGCGTATATGATGAATACGAAGGCACTGGACCTCGTTCCAGTCGGCTACGTTATCCTCGATGAGTACGGACACATCGACGACGTCAACGGCATCGCGGCCGCCGTGCTGGCATCGGACGAAGATGAACTGCGCGGACGCCGCTTCGCAGATCTCGTTTCCCCGAGTGATACGTGGCGTTTGCTGAAGCACCTCCGTCAGGCTTCACGCTCCGGGGAACGTGAGACGTGCCGCATCGAATTGAAGAGCGGCGCGGATAGCAGCCGCCTCGCGCACCTTTTCACACAGGTGGAGCATTCCGTCAGCGGAACCGTGGAGCGTTTCCATACCGCCCTGCTGACCGTGCCTGCAGAGCTCATTCGAGCGAAGGAGGAGGCGGAACAGATGTCGCGACTCAAGACGGCATTTCTCGCCAACATGAGCCACGAGATACGGACCCCGCTGACCGGCATCATCGGCTTCGCGTCCGTCCTCTCGAAGGAGCTGCCCGAAGAGCACCGCGAATTTGCGGATCTGATTCGCAGCAGCGGACGGCGGCTGCTGGAGATGCTCAATTCGGTGCTCGACCTGGCGAAACTCGAGTCGAACGAGATGAGCCTCGAGCAGCGAGAGATCGACCTGGCGATCGAGGTCCGACGGGTCGTCGATCTGCTGGCTCCGATCGCCGACGAAAAAGGTCTTCTGATCGAGGTGGAGACGAACGGCGATCGACCGCACGTCATCCGTTCCGACCGCGCCGCCCTCAACCGCATCCTCCACAATTTGATCGGCAATGCGATCAAGTTTACCGATCACGGCTACGTGCGCGTGACCGTGTGGGAGGAGGGTGACCAGGTGGGCTTCGACGTCACGGATACGGGCATCGGCATCGAACCGAATTTCATCCCCCAGCTCTTCGATGAGTTCAGCCAGGAGAGCTCGGGTATGAACAGGTCCCATTCAGGCACCGGTCTCGGCCTGGCCATCACGAAGCGGCTCGTCGATCTCATGGGCGGCGAGATTCATGTCGAGAGCGCGAAAAACACCGGGTCGCGGTTCCGGGTGGCCCTGCCCAAGAACCGGGACGCGGCCGTGGAGGGAAGGCTGCCGCAGGAGCGGCGGCGCGAGGAGGCCGTGGCATCCGGCCAAGAAACTCGGCCGGGCAAAGAAAACCTCCGACTGCTGCTCGTGGAAGACCACGTCGACACGCAGCACCTGCTCAAGGAGCTTCTGGAGGAGCAGTACGACGTGGCCGTCGTCGGGACGGCATCGGAAGCCTTCCTCTTTGCCTCCCAGTACTCCTTCGACCTGATCCTGATGGATATCAACCTGGGCGACGGACCTGACGGCGTCGAGCTTCTGAAGCAGCTTCGCGCAACAGCCGAGTATGCCGACACCCCTATCGTGGCCCTGACGGCCTATGCGCTGCCCGGGGACAAAGAACGGTTCCTCGACCTCGGGTTCAGCGCCTACGTGAGCAAGCCGTTCGACGTAGACGAATTGCTGCAGCTGCCGATGGAGCTCGGGTAGAACGGCCTCCCCCATCGTGCGGCATCCCGCCGCTATCGTTGGTCGTGTGAACGCCGGACGCAAAGCCCTACATGCCGGCGCACGCCCCACTCTCGACCCGGCCTCCCGGCGAGGGCCGCCCGGAGGGCTCCCCTCGGATGCGCCGCCTCAGCCGCCGGTGGCGTCCGGCTCACGCTCGGGCGCCTCCTCACCCGCCCCGCCGTCATCCCTCGGATCTTAACCCGGGCGGTCGATCTCGTCTCGCCGTTCCAGGCGGTTCAAACGGTCCGCTTCGTCTACATCCTCAATGCCCTCCTCGCGGGCCTCATC
>CAZXHQ010000163.1:2424-7597 GCA_964640145.1 uncultured Rhodothermales bacterium
GGTTCAAACGGTCCGCTTCGTCTACATCCTCAATGCCCTCCTCGCGGGCCTCATCTTCCTCGCGGGCCTCATCCTCCTCGCGGGCCTCATCTTCTTCGCGAGCCTCATTCTCTTCGCGAGCCTCATCCTCTTCGAGCGAATCGACGGCGTCATCGACGGAATACTCGGCGCTGTCCGAGAGCGCCCTGAAGAGCGAGTCGCGCCGTGCCTCCACCGAATCGGAGTACGCTGCAAAGCGATAGTCGCTCCTCGACGACGTGTCGACGGGCTGCGGCGCCACCCATCCGGCGGGCGGACTGAAAGACGCCTCCGTCGTCAGCAGATCGCTGGCCACATTTCGGGCACGCTGATAGAAGGTGCCTACCACGGGCAGAGCCGTGTGAGCCCCCTGCTGGTAATAGTGAGACCGGAAGTGAATGGACGGCGAGATGAAGCCCACCCACGAGCCCATGACGAGATGGGGGTGCACGAGCATGAACCATCCGTCGGCTCCATTTTGCGAGGTGCCCGTCTTGGCCGCGATGTCGCCGCGCACGCCATACGTATGTCGAATGCGCTCGCCCGTCCCGTAGTCGGCCACGCCGCGCATCATGTCGAGGACGGAATAGGCAACGGTGGATGGAACGGCCTGCCGGCTTTCGCTGCTGAAGCGCGCGACGACGTTGCCCCGGGCGTCTTCGATACGTGTGACGAACCTCGGCGCGCGATAACGCCCGTGGTTCGCCAACGTGCCGTAGGCGCCCGCTATCTCCAGCAGCGACACCTCGCTCGTGCCCAGCCCGAGCGAGGGCACTTCGCGCAGCTCGCTCTCGATGCCCATCCGGCGCGCATACTCGGCGACCGTTGCCGGACCGACCCGCTCGACGAGCTGCGCGGTGACCGTGTTCTTGGAATAGGCCAACGCGTCGGCGAGCGTCATCATGCGGCCCGAGGTACCGCCCACGTTCGACGGCGTCCAACGGCGGCGGGTGTCCGGGTCTACGAACTCGATTTCCTCGTCCCGAATGAGCGACGTCTGCGAAAATCCCGATGCCAGGGCCGCCGCGTACACGAAGGGCTTGAAGGTCGAGCCCGGCTGCCGTTTCGACGTGCCGACGTGATCGTATTGGACGTCCCCGAAGTCACGCCCGCCGATCCAGGCCCGAACCTCCCCACTCCGAGGATCCAGTGCGACGAGTCCGGCCTGCACGCGTCGAAGCTCGTTCTGCAGAGAATCGACGAACGCGGGCGTGCTGCGCAGCGAGTCGACGGCGGCCTCGCCCGAAACGCCGGACCCGGTCAGGGATCGGTATCTGTGGGTCTGGCGGATAAAGGCATTGATGGTCTCCGGATTGCGGTTCCAGAAATTCGAAATATCGACCTCGCGGTTGGCAACATCCTGCAGGCGCCCGCCTATCTGGTCGACCGCGCTCTGGCCTGCCTGCTGAAGGTCGATGTCGATCGTCGTGTATACGCGCAGCCCATCCGTATACAGGTTTGCATTGTACCGTTCGGCCCAGTCATCGAGCCACTGACGCAGATATTCGGCGAAGTGGGGCGCCGGTTCATTCGCCCGGGAAAGACGCTGGAAATTGAGCCGCGTGGGTTCATCCCGGTAGGCCTCGAAGTCCGACGGGTCGAGATATCCCTGCCGGACCATCTGCTGCAAGACGATGTTGCGGCGCTCGTGCGATCGGTCGGGATGGCGCACGGGGTTGTAGTAGACGGTGCCCTTGAGCATGCCGACCAGCGTCGCGGCCGCCTTCGCGTTCAGCTCCGAGGCCGAAATCTGAAAATACGTTTGGGACGCCGCCTCGATGCCGAAGGCGTTATACATGAAGGGGACCGTGTTGAGATACATCTCGAGAATCCCGTCCTTCTCGTACATCGCCTCGAGCCGGAGGGCGGTGATCCATTCCTTCAGTTTTCGGGTGATCAGCCAGTCGTTGGAGATGGACGGAAACGCGTTTCGAGCCAGCTGCATGGTGATCGTCGAGCCCCCCTGCCTGTCGCCCGTAATCGTCTCGAGCATGGAGCCCGCCACGCGCATCACGTCGATCCCGCTGTGCTCGTAGAAGCGGTGATCCTCCGTCGCAATAAGTGCCTTCGGTACCCACTCGGAGATCTCCTCGAGAGCGACCCATCGTCGGTTCTTGTCCTGATAGCTCGTAAGCTCCGTTCCGTCCGACGAGAAGACGATGGTCGCACGCTCGAAGCTAGACTGTTCCAGCTCGCTCGCCGACGGCAGCTCCACCAGCAGCACAACCCAGTAGACCCATGCCCCTATCAGGACGAGCATGGATGCGAGCAGTGCCCCCGTAACCAATCGCGAGTCCTTGTCCCGAAGGCGCTTCTGTACGAGCGAGGGCCGAGTGCGCAACCAGTGGAGAACCCCGTTGTTACGGCCAGGGCCGGTATTATGTGACGCCATTGACTCCGCCTAGTTACTTATGATAGCGCCGAATTCAACCATGCGGCGACCCGGCAAGTTTGTTCGCCGCCCCGCAGGCTCCGTGACATTCTCGATACGTCAAACGGACCGAACGCCCGGGCAGGTCGCACGCGTCCGTGACGATGCCGGAACGTTCTGCGCGCGGGTCGGGACGACGGGTGCCGGACGCCGTACATTGGATCGGGTTCTTCGATCGATGATACCCCGCGGACAGCCGGTTTTATCGCATGCTCTGTTTGGTACACGGCTACGGGCTGACCGGCTCCGGCAGCAACCAGTGGTCCCGCTCCATCGCCGAAGGAATGGTGGAGAACGGCGAGACCCTTCATCTGGTCTGCCAGGAAAACCGACCGGACCGGTTCGATTTCGTCTCGGAAGCCATCTCCTACGACGAGACGGCCCGGCCCCGTCATCTGTTCAAGCGGACCGTTTCCTATGATGGAGCCTGCATCGTACACCGGCCGACGCTCGACGTGCTGCCGACGTACGTTCGTCCCCAGGCGACGAACACGTACATGGCCGCCATCCTCGATCTCTCCATCGATGCGATCGACGACTACCTGAGCCGCAACGAAGCGGTAATGCGCCATGTGCTTCGGCACAACCGCATCTCTGCCGTGCAGGTCAACCACGTCGTCCTCATGGCCGAGGCCGTGCGCCGCGCGTGCACGGATCTTGGCGTTCCGTACGGAGTGCTCCCCCACGGCAGCGCCATCGAGTACGTGGTCAAGCGCGACGCCGCGATGGGGCACCTCGCCGCGCAGGCCCTCTCCGAAGCGCATGCCATCTTCGTCTTGAGCGACGAACTCCGGCAGCGCATTCAGCAGGTCTTTCCTCAGGTGCGCGATGCGGCGGACAAGATGCTGCCGGCCAGTGCGGGCGTCGACACGCGGCGCTTTCGAATCGTGGAACGGGCGGATCGGAAAGCCAGCATCGCTCGCCTCGGAGAGGCGCTCGAATCCGTCGATTCGGGCAAGCCGCGCGCCCACCGCGAGTCGCTTCGCGCGGGCCTGCGCGACGACCTGTCCCTGAACGACCTGCTCGACCTGATTGCCGCAACGGAGGATTACCCGCCCAAGCTTCCGGACGAGGGCGTCGTCGATGCGCTGGAGGGCGTGGACTGGCAGCACGACGAGATCGTCACCTTCGTCGGCAAGATCATCGGATACAAGGGCCTCCCCTCTCTGGTCGCCGCCGTTCCTTCGATTGCGGAAAAGAATCAGCGCGTTCGCCTCGTCATCGCCGGCCGCGGAAACCTGCGCGGGGGGCTCGAAGCCATGGTCTACGCCCTCGGAGACGGCAAGCGCCGGCTCGTGGAGAAGATCGTGGAGTGGGGTGGGGCCGTCGAAGGCGAGCGCCCGGCGCCCTTCGAGCGCGTCTCGCACTATTATGCCTATCTGCGGCAGCGCGGCGAGCTTGAGGCTTATTTTGACGCCGCCGAACGGCTCCTCTCTCCGGAGCGCGTCATTTTTACGGGGTACATGGAGCACGATCTGCTGCGCCATCTCTTCCCGTGCTGCGACGTGGCCATCTTCCCGTCGGTCGTCAAAGAGGCGGCGCCGCTCGTCGTGCCCGAGGCGATGGCGTCGGGATGTTTTCCGATGGGGACGGACTATGCCGGAATGGCCGCGAGCCTCGACGTGGCGGCGACGGCGGTGCCCGAAAAGGTCGGACGACTCATGCGACTGCGCCACGATGCTCGCTATACGACGCGCGACATCGCCGAGAAGGTACCCGCCGCCCTCGGATGTGCGGATCAGTTCAGAGGGCGATGGCGCGAAGTAGCCGTGAGCCGCTACGACTGGCGGAGCATTGCCGCGGACCTGGCGGAACACATGCGCGCGATGCGCGGCGTTGGTGCCGCGTAACCGGCAGAGACGGCCGGCAGCGGCGCGACTCCTGCTGCTCGTCGACCGCCTCCGGACCTCGATCCTCCTACGGCTGCACACGCACGAGATGCCGGACCCGGTCCATATGCCGCCGGAGCGTCTCGTATCCTACGCGACGCCGCGCCTCGCTCCACTCATACCACTCGGCCGCCTCGATGTCCTCTTCCTCCTCCGGATCGAAATCCTCCGCCGCGGTGTACATCTGGTACCAGTAGGTGGTCTTGACCGCATACCTGGAGCCGTCCGCATACCCGTGGACCGTCCGGCCGAGCCCCCGTACGATGCGGACCTCGGCGATGCCGAGCTCTTCTCGCACCTCCCGGAGACCGCATGCCGCCACGGACTCGCCGTCATTCAGCTTCCCTTTCGGGAGATCCCAGACGCCGCGACGGTAGATCAGCAGCACCTCCGTGCCCGCTCGGGAGGCTCGCGCCATCAGGCCGCCCGCTGCCGTTACGGGCACGGGCGTGCGGTACGGATTCAGATTCAGGAGTGCGCCGGGCTGCACGTGCTCGAGATGGGAGGGCTCCTCACCACCGGCAGCATAGGCATCGATGACCAGGAGCTTGCCGCGGCAGGCCGTCCGGGCATCGGCGAAGTCTGTGAACACCTGTACGCCAGGCGCCTTCGGTCGCAGACCCTTCGTCGCCGCCGTCTCCATCACGGACGCGTCTGCGCAGCAAAAGGCGAGCATGCTGGTGACCGGCAGATCGAACGTCTCCCGCATACGGGGCTTCATGTCGGGAAAATAAGCGGATGTATTTCAGGAGCACGGCGTCGCAAGGAGACTACGCGGGCGACGTCCACAACCGCAAGCGCATTGCAACGGATCGGAAAAACGGACGTCTTTTCT